>CBDUXC010000066.1:0-8162 GCA_965371065.1 uncultured bacterium | reverse complement strand
CGATGAACGATTGACCGCTCCATCCCGGGTTAACCGACATTATCAATAGTATATCGATGTCCTCCAGAATCGATTCGACGGCGGCAACCGGCGTCTGCGGGTTCAGAGCGGCTCCGCCCTTCTTCCCGGCGGCCCGGGCCGCCTGTACGGCTCTGTGGACGTGGGCGGTGGCTTCCACGTGTACTTCAACGTAGTCGGCGCCGGCTTCGCAAAACGAATCTACGTGGCGTTCAGGTTCCGCGACCATTAGATGGGCTATCATTTCCATCTCGCCAGCGGATTCTCGCAGGTCCGCCGTCATCTTCGACCCGAAAGTAATTTCCGGTACGAACCGGCCGTCCATAACGTCCAGATGAACGTATCGTAACCCGGTTTCCCGGCATAACTTGACGGCCTCCGCCGCACAGCCGAAATCCGCCGAAAGGATAGACGGCGCGAGCTCGGCCACCGCTAGAAGCCCCCTTCCGGCGGGCCGCCGGAAATTACTATGTCTATCGCGTCGCCTTTCTTGACGTTCTCGCCCAGTTCCGGCGACTGGCGTATGATACGCCCCTCCGGTACCACCGTCGATGGCTCGCTCGAAACGTTTCCGACGGCCAGCTCGTACTCGCGCAGAGCGCCGGCCGCTTCGTCCACCGTCATACCGACCAAGTTTACTGGCATCAATATAGTCGCTTCTTCCGAACCCAAGCTTACCATCAGGCTGACTTTCGCACCCCGTTTAACTTTCTTGTGCGGTTCGGGGTTCTGCCCGATTATATGGTCGGCGGGAACCGCATCGTCATGGACTTCGGTTACCTCGCCGAGCACCAGGCCGTTGCGGGATATTATTCGTTCGGCCTGGCGAAGCGTGTTACCGACAAGATTAGGCATATGTATTTTACCCAGGCCGCCGCTGACCCGGACTTTAACGGTACGTCCTTCTTTGACGGTTACGCCCGGTTCCGGTTCTTGCGACACGATATAACCGGCCGGTAAACTCGACTCTTTCGCTTCGCCGGCGTTCTCCAACTTCAGGTTCCGCTCGACGATAAGCGCTTCGGCCTCTTCGACGCTGTGTCCGATAACGTCCGGCACTACCGTTTCGGGCCGCTCCGTACCGGCGCAGCCGCCGAAACCCTTTACCATTATTAAGTAACCTAAAAAGATTGCGACGAAACCGGCGCCGACCTGGGCGAGAAACCTTATCAAACCCTTCTTGAAAGCTTGCCTATCCAAAAGAGTTGCCCTGGGTTAAAGGATTTAATTGATAAACATCCCCGTTCGTTCCTGACCCTGTCCCCGGTTCAGGAACATCCCCTTATAATTCGGCTCTTGAATCGGCGCGTTAAAGCGCCCTTATTACACTGCGGGAACAATCCCCCGCCCGCTCTCTTCGTTCTTCTACGATAAGGGGCTGTATTGATAGCATAAAGGGCGGGAGTTTTCAAGGAGAAAAGGGACCGACGTCGACCGTCTTATCGCCTTATTCCCTTTACTCACCTGAGCGTCGTACCGGTTCTAAAGAGCTTTCTAGACTTCGGTTGGAAGAGGGCGGAAATATCAACGGAAAATATCGTATTCTGACCTGCGAAAAAGCTTACCCGCCGACTAATAAACAGACGATAAGTCGCCCGATTACCGTGGCGATAACGCCGATAATTACCCTTACTATAATCTTCTTTATTAGCGGTGTACGGGCGTCTTCGTCTTTCATTACGCGGACCGTACGTTTAGTCTCACTTCCGATTGCCCGCCCGGCTTCGGCGAGCGCTCTCCCATAATCAGAAATGGCTGAACCCTTTCGCCGGGACAGGTTTCTTTCCGCCGCTTACCGATAGGGTTACGCCTTTACTCGGCTCCGTTATCGTTCCGACGACCGACCCGCGGCAGCCGGTTTCTTCTATTATGCTTACGGCGTTATTCGCGTCTTCCGGCGCGACCGCGAATAGCAACTCGAAGTCCTCGCCGCCGTCGAAGGCATATTCGTAGACGTCCACGCCAAGTTGCGCGGCGGCGTCCAACGCCGCCGTAGAAATAGGCAAGTTCTCGCCGTCCACGTCCACGCCGACGTTTTGGGCCGTCGCGATATGATAGAAAGATAGCGCCAAACTATCCGACGTGTCTATGCACGCGCATACCAAGCCGGATTCGCGCAAACGCTTGCCAAGCTCAACACGTGGCTCCGGTCGCAGGTGCCTTTCCTCGGCCGTCTTTTTTGCGGCGGGCGGCAATTTAACGCGCCCGCCCAGCGAGTCCCGGCCGGCTTGAGCCGGTCCGACTTCGCCGGGCCGTACGAGACCGTCGCCGGGGACGGCGCCGGCCCGCGTCATCGCCGTTCCCGGCGGGGCTTTCCCCAGGACCGCGGCCGAGATGAAGATACCGCCGCGACTACCGACTACGTCGCCCCCGACCACCGCCAGCCCGTATCTATCGGATATTCCGGCGATTCCGTCGTAGAGCCGCTCGAACGTCGACGCCGGCGTTTCGCCCGGCGCGGCCAGCGAAAGTACCGCCGCCCACGGCTCGGCGCCCATAGACGCCAGGTCCGACAGGTTCGCGGCGATAACCCGATAGCCCAGATCTTCCGGCGTGAAGTAACTGAAGTCGAAGTGAACGCCCTCGACCATCGCGTCGCACGTCAGGACCGTCTCTTCGTCGTTCGGCGCGAGTAGCGCGCAGTCGTCGCCCGGCCCGAGGACGACCGTGGAACCGCCGGTTGGGAGGCATTCAAGCAAACGGCGTATCACCTCAATTTCGCCGATATCCTTTAACGTCGACAACTCGTCTTCCATCGCTTATCGGTTAGACAAAGAAGAAAACAACCACCATCATCAGATATACGACGAGCAGGAGCACGCCTTCGAACCAATTGGCTTCGCCGTCCAGCGAAACGATGGCCGTTATCATAAGCGCGAGACCGACGGCGGCTACTTCCAGGGGCGTAAATACCAATATTAGAGGGTCCGCCCAAATATGGCTTACGATGCATATCAGGGGCGCGATGAGCAACGCTATCTGAGCGCTCGAGCCCTGTGTTACCGCGATCGCGAGGTCCATCCTGTCACGCCAGGCGAAGTAGAGCGCGGAGCTGTGTTCGACCGCGTTCCCGACGACGGCTATAACCACAAGGCCGACAAAGATTTCGCCCCACCCCAACGTTTCGGCCGCGGTTTCCACGGATTTAACCAGTAATTCCGCTACGAAGACGACGACGGTTGTAACGATAACGAGCGTTATTACTCCCCGGCGTACCGACATAGACGCACCGTTCCCCGCGTGGCTGTCGCCGCCGTGAGGGAACAGGTGGCGGTGCGTTACGAACGAGAAGAGAAGGCTCGCGCCGTAAGCTACGATAAGAAGTACTGATAGGAACAGGCTTATCTTGTCTTCGGCTACGCGTTCGACCGCCGCCCCGCCGGTCAAGTGGAAGAGCGACGGCATCAGGAGAGCCGCGACGGCCAGCACCATTAGCGTTGCGCCCATCGCCGCGGCGGTACGGTTGAAACGTTGTTGCGAGTATCGGAACCCGCCGATAAGGAACGCAGCGCCGAGCACCAACAAACTATTACCGAGAATCGAGCCGATTATCGAAGCCTTGACTACTTCGTTTATACCCGCGTGGACCCCGGCCAAACCGATGATTAGCTCGACGGCGTTACCGAGGGTGGCGTTCAGGAAGCCGCCAAGGGTAGCACCGGCCCGTGAGGCGACGGCCTCGGTCGCCTGGCCCATCAGCGCCGCTAAAGGAATAAGGGAAATCGCCGCGGCAAAGAAGGTTAGTACTGCCGGCGCGCCCGCGAAGTACAGGACACCGGCGACCGGAACGAGGACCAACAATACCATTAAGTACTTCATCACAATTGACCGTCGACCGCGTTTAACCGCGCTAAAATACCTTTAACCGTACCATTACCACTTCAATTAATCAGGTTACGCGCGCGACCTTTTCTTCGATTGTCTGGGGTTTATCTCGCCTGTCGTCTATGTTCACTAACGTCATTACCCTTTGGGCGCCGGCGTCGAACGGCCGTTCATGCATTTCGCGTACCGCCGCGAATATTCGGTCGAGGTTGCCTTCAACGAACGTCCCGTTGGCGCCGACAACGTAGTTCAAATCCGTATAATCGTCGAGTACCTTTAAAACGTCCTTGACGTACGACGCAATCCCCGTGTCGCCGGTTCCTATCGGGACGACTGTTATTTGAACTATAGGCATAGCTTCGCTCCGTCGTATCTTCGTAAGAAATAATACGTCGTCAATTGCCCCATATGGTATATTATCAAACTGTTATGGACGTCCCCGACGGAAACCGTACCCTTTCTATCGAAGGTATCGCCGCGGCGATGGTTGTCGAATCGCTGGCCGGCGGCGGAACGCTTACGGTAACTATCAACAGCCGATCGATGTCGCCCTGTATCTTGCCGGGCGACGCGTTGGAACTACGCGCGCCGGGCCGTCGGTTGCTGCCGGGGATCGTCGTTATCGCCCTGGGACCCCGGCGTTTGTTGACCCATAGGACCGTCGGCGCCCGGCCGTGCACGGTACTATTAAAAGGCGATGCGACCCCATGGTTCGACGGATGGTTGTCGTCGGACCGCGTTATCGCCGAAGCCTTCGCAATAACTCGGCATGGTCGCAGGCGCGATCTTAAGACTACGATAAACAGGTTCAGAGGCCTCGCCGCCGCGGTTCTTTCCCGTTTCCAGGCTTCGCTCTGGCCCGGCCGTTCCGACACTGGTTTTGCGCGGTTAGCCGGCGGCGCTTTTTTCCTCGTTTATCGCTTGGTACTCCGCGCGTTGTTCCTCCGCCTTTAGGATTTGAACTGGACCAATAGTATATCGTTGTTCTCCTGGTCGACAACGTATATACCGCCTTTGCCGCCGACGGCTAAATCCACCGGTTGAGCGCCCCGGCGGTCCCGGAATATGCTAGAGAAGTCCAGCGCGCCCATAAACGTCCCGTCGGTGCAGAAGAACTGTAGGCGGGGCAGGTCGCCGCGTTCGGCGGTAACGACGATACCGTCGCCCACCACTTCGTCTATGGAACCGCCGTAAAGCTTCCGCAGGGTCTTCGCGAGAGCGCCGGACCGGTCCACCGCCAGCGCGGTGAGCCCGTTGAAGCGTCCCGGTTCTCCGCCGCGGCTGTGCCCGCCGAAGGCCATTATAAACTTCCCGTCCTTACCGAACTTGTATACGTAGTTGTTGTTGGAATCGACGATGTACAGAGAATCGGTTCGGTCGACGTCGACGTCGTTAATAAAGACCGAGTAGGACGCGTCCTCTTCGAGCGTCAGGTAAATCTCGAGTTCGTCGAATTTCCCGTCGGCAGTGAACCGCTGGACGCGCCGCTGCGACGATTCAGCGACCAGTATCCGTCCCTTATTGTCGTACGTTACCGCCCAGGGGCTCGTGAACGCCCCTTTCGTGTTCCCGGCGACCGGGTTCCCGGCCCGGTCGCGTCCCCCGATGAAGAACTGGAAGCGGCCGGACGCGTCGAATTTCTTGACGGCGTGGCTCGAGCTGTCCACGACCCATACGTTCCGCTCCCGGTCCACCGCCAGGTCCACGGGATTTTCCAGTTCGTCCGGTTTTTCGCCCCGGGTTCCGTAAGAAGCGGTGAATGCCTTTTTGTTCCCGTCGTAAAGGCGGACCGTATTCTCCCGCCCGTCAAGGATGTAAAGGTAAGGACCTACAACGGCCGCCGCCGTCGGCGTCCCGCGTACGGCGTCGAGGTCGGCCAGGGACTTGACGATGACCGCCGACTCGAGCAGTATCGGTTTGGCCCTGGGGGCCGGCGCCGCCGGCGCTGCCGCGGCCGCCGCTTCGCGAACCGCCGCCGTAGGCGTTTCCAAAACGGTTACCCGGTCGCGGCCGGCTTCCTTCGACATATAAAGCGCTTTATCGGAGGCCTTGATTAGCGAGTCCGCGTCTTCGCCGTGGAGAGGGAAGAACGCCAGGCCGATGGAAACCGTTATCTCAACTTTTATATTTTCGGCCTCGTCCACCAAAATCGGGTTGGCCTTACAGCTGGCCCGGATATCCTCGGCCAGCCTTTCCGCTTTCGCCGGGCCAAACCCGGTTAGTACGATAACGAACTCTTCGCCGCCGTAACGGGCGACGAAACCGGCGGTCCCGATTACGTCGGATAGAATCCTGGTGAAAGTTTTCAGTACGTGGTCGCCTGCGGGGTGTCCGAAGTTGTCGTTGACCTTCTTGAAGAAGTCCAGGTCGGCCATGCCGATTGCTACTTCAACATCGTCGCGCCGGGCCGCCTCCAAGACTTCGCCGAGCTTAGTGTTGAGGTAAGAACGGTTGAAAGCGCCGGTGAGGGGGTCCCGTTGGATATAATCTTTGTTTACCGCCTGATACAGAAGCGAATGGTATTCGTCATGCAGTTTGGAGTAGTCCCGCTGGGAGAGCTGGGGCGCGTCCAGCCCGTATATGTCAAGGGTATATTTAAGCTCGTTGTTCGCGAGGGTGATGGGTAACCCGATAATCGGTGTCTGGCCTTCCACGCCGGCCGGCCGGAGGGACGACGAGAAAAAGAGCGGTTTTTTTCCGAATCCCGGGTCAACCGACGAGAGGACGCAACCCTTGAAGACGGTCGTATCTTCAATAAGATTGAGTATGTCTTCGGCTATGGACGGAAAGTCGAACTCGAAGTTTATGCGGTGGTTTATTTCGCTTATCCGCAAGTTTATTTTAGATGACGCGGCGGCGCCCCTGTCCCATTCGCCCATCAGTACCTCCAGCGTTCCCGGAAGTTGCGGTTTTGATTTTATACGACCGCGCCGTAGATGTCAACGGGAATTGGGAAGCCGGACTTACGAAAGGCTATCAGAAACAGTAATTAGTAAACATAGGGGCCTTTTACCTTGAGCGCCTTTACGGCTAATGATATTATGATTGTAGGGATTGTCTGCTGGAAGAGAAAAACCGGGAGGAGGAATCGGAAATGAGAAACTGGTTCTCATTTGTCGTTGCTTCGTTATTGGTTTCAGTTAGTCTCGCTTTTGCTGTCTTCACGGACGTAACGGAACAAGCGTTGGGAGACCCGGGTCCTGATGTCCCGGGCCGATGTATAACCTGGCCCGATTATAATAACGATGGTTGGCCCGGCCTCTTTATGGGCGACGACGTCCTCTACGAGAACAACGGCGACGGTACGTTTACGCGAATAACGGACGTAGGTCTCGACGCTCCGTTCCTGGAAGGCGACGGGACAACTTGCGGTATAACGGCCCACGGTGCCAAGGTCCGCGTCCGATTGGAAGATAGTACAATAATGACCCGCCAGGTCGAACCGGTTTCGGCCGACGCCGGGATGAATATGATACCGGTTCACTTCGGTCTGGGCGATAACACTTCCATCGATTACGTCCAGGTGTTCTGGCTCTGTGGACACCAGGAGTACTGGGACTTCGCCGATATCGGCGGCTCCGTCGACCGGTATATAAACCTTGTAGAAGGAACGGGCACTGAATCGACGGACGTAGAGTTAACATACTTTGAAGCAAAAAACGCGGAAAACGGTATCGCGCTAACTTGGGACGTAAGAACCTCCGGCGAAGAAAAAGTGCTAGGTTACGACCTATATCGCCGAATTGTACTCAATCGGAGTGGTAACACGGTAAGTAAGGCGGGATTAGCACCGATAAGTTCGTGGTCGAAGGTTAACGATACTTTGATAAAGGGCCAGGCGCCGCTAACGTACGTGGACGACGGCGTCAATACGGACGTTACGTACGAATACCGTCTGGACGCGTTTTTAGGCGACCGGGCGGACGTTCTGGGGACTGCCCTGGGTGAGTGGTCTGCGAATAAGCCCGGCGCTTTTGTCCTGTACGGTATATACCCAAACCCGGTTAAAAACACAATGGGAGTCAGTTTCGGAGTTCCGGACATGTCCCGGGTAGCTATCGAGGTTTACGACGTTGCTGGTAGAGAAGTCCTTAAGAAAATCGCCGTTGCCAAAGCAGGCGGAAACGCCGAGACGGTAGAAACCTCCGGGCTGGCGAACGGGGTTTACGTGGTCCGCGTTAAAACCGGCGGCGAAGACGCGGTAGTTAAGATGGTCGTCGCGAGATAATGATTCGGTTGGTAAAGGTTAAAATTAACAGGGCTCCGCTTTTTCGGCGGAGCCCTTTTTACCGTCGGTTAAATACGATACCCAATCTACG
>CBDUXC010000065.1:0-8210 GCA_965371065.1 uncultured bacterium | reverse complement strand
TACTTCGTACCCTTCTTCGAAACCCTTCCAAAAACGGTCCACGTCAACCATATTTCGCTCCTCGTTGGTTAATACGTTTCAACCAGTTTACCGGTATTCTACACGATATTAAAAAACACGTCAAGTCAATTAGGAAAAGAACGACGGTTCGAAAACAACACGGCCGTTTTGCGTGTTCGTATTCCGTTGATATAACTTGACTTGACGGACTATCTCGGTTAGTATCCGTATCGGTTAAGAACGGCGAAAACCCGTACACGCTCCGATCAGATGGACAAATACGTTATAAAAGGCGGCCGAGTTTTATTGGGGACGGTCCGGGCGCAGGGCTCCAAAAATGCCGTATTACCTATGATGCCGGCGGCGCTCCTCGTCGACGGTACGACGGTCTTCCACGGCGTACCGGACATAACCGATATTCACACGATGTCGGCGGTTCTAGAGAGCCTGGGCGCCGCCGTCGAGTTCGACAACGGAACACTCTCGATAGACAGCACTTCCGCCGATAACCAAACGGCGCCGTACGACCTCGTACGTCGTATGCGGGCGTCAATATCCGTACTCGGCCCCCTGCTGGCCAGATACGGTTACGCTAAGGTATCGTTACCCGGCGGGTGCTCCTTCGGACCCCGCCCGGTGGACCTGCACTTAAAAGCGATGGAAGCCTTAGGCGCCGACGTCCGGCTCGAAAGCGGGTACGTAATAGCCGAAGCGAAAAAGTTGAAAGGCGCGAAGGTTTATCTGGCCGGGCCCGCCGGCCCCAGCAGAGGCGCGACGGCCAACCTGATGACGGCCGCGTGCTTGGCCGAAGGTACCACGGTGATCGAAGAAGCAGCCCGGGAACCGGAGACGTCGGACCTGGCCGAGTTATTAATCGCCATGGGAGCCGAAATCGAAGGCGCCGGTACAAACGAGATTAAAATAGTCGGCGTAAAAACCCTTAAACCTGTCACGTATAAACCGATGTCGGATCAGATAGAAGCCGGGACGCTCCTGGTTTGCGGCGTTGCGTCCGGCGGATCCGTTCACGTAGAAGGAGCCGACGCGGAGTACCTGACGCCTTTCCTCGAGCACTTCTATGAGATGGGCGCGGAAATATCCACCGGCGACGGTTCGATCGCGATTAAACCGTCCGATCGCGCCCGGCCGGTTATAGTACACTCTAAACCGTATCCCGGTTTCCCGACGGACCTACAACCGCAGCTTATGGCGGCCGTAGCGTTGGCCGAAGGGCGAAGCGTATTCGTCGAAGGCATTTACGCGGACAGGTTCAACCACGTCCCGGAGCTTGTACGGATGGGCGCCGACATCCGGGTCGAAGGCAATACGGCGGTCGTCGACGGTATAGAAAGTTATACGGGCGCTACAGTTATGGCGTCGGATATAAGGGCCGGCGCGGCGTTGATAATCGCGGGGCTCGCCGCCAAAGGCGAAACCCACGTCAGGCGTATCTATCACATCGACCGGGGATACGAACGGCTCGAGGAGAAATTAAAATCGTTGGGAGCCGAAATAGCAAGGGTAGCCGAGTAAAATACTAAGGACGGTTTTACGAAAAACTAACGGAAATACCTTGACAGTGAGCTATCGGCCCGATATAATATTAGGGAGTAAATATACTAAAGGCGGTTTTACGAAAAACTAACGGGAATACCTAGACAGTGGGCTGTCTGCCCTTTATAATATTAGGGAGCAAATAGACGAAGCTACCTGTCTAACCGTATGAAGAATAAGTTCATACACATATTGGTGTATTCGCTCCTAATACCGTTACATGTACACGGAGGCGTGGATATCTCTAACGGGCTGTTAGATACGCCGTCGGCGTACGTCCTGGACAACACGGTATTCACGATAGGCGTTTCTATGACGGCGTTACCGTACGGGGACCAGGAATTCGCCGACTACTACGGCAAACACGAGGCCGGTGAATATCGTAACGTAGTAGACGACGTCCATACGAAAAACCTTGCGGAGCTAGATTCTTACTTCTCGTTCGGATTATTCAATAGAATACAAATAGGAGTCCGCGAATACGATCCCCAGACTTTTGCCGGAGACGTAAAAGCCCAAGTGTGGAAAGAGTCGGCGCGGTGGCCGGCGATAAGCGTCGGGGTGTTAAACATCGGCGCGCCGGACAACGTCAACTCTTACGGCGAAAAAGCTTTAACCTACCATCCGGACGATAAGCAAAACTACGCGTATTACATAGTAGGTAGTAAAGATCTGGAAAATATAATAAGGTTACCCTTGTCGGTCCACGCAGGTGTAGGTTCCAAGCGATTCCAAGGTGAATGGCGGATATCGAAACATTGGAACGGTATCTTCGGGGCGCTAGAATACGAAATCCTCAAAGACCGCGTAACCGCAATCGCCGAAGTGGACGGCCGCGACCTTAACCTGGGAGCCAGGATTACGCTGCCCTGGGGAATCACGATCACACCGTACGCCGCCGAGTTCGAACAAATATGGCGGGGCGGAAAAGTTATCCCGGTATGGCCTGATAGCTCTGGAACGGGCACCCCGGAGTTCTATAGTAATGAGTTTTCGCAACCTAAATTCGGCGTAGGTTTGTCTTTCACCGGCGGGCCGATATACAGCCGGTCCGAAGCGGAGCGTCTACGCGCGCTGAGGTCCCGCCTGAAGCGGGCCGAAGAAAGACTGAAAGCTGCCAGGCAAAGACGCGAAGCCCTGGAACGTCGCCTGGAAGAAATACGGGCGGAACTGCTAGGCGATTAATCAAAAGGCCGAACTCGTTAAGGGAACCGTTTGTTTCTCGATAAAAACCTGAAACACAAACCTGTCTGCTTTCTAACGTACGTGGTTATAATCGCCGCGACGTCGGGTATCTTTACGTACGCTTCGGGCGACGCACTTTCCACCGACCACATCGAACAACTCCGGCAAACGAAAAAATTCAAAGAATTCGAGTCGCTCGCTTCGTCCGCCTTCAACAAGGCGATGAACCTTTACAAAGACGAGAAGTACTTCGACGCCGCGGTCAAATTCAAAGAAGTCGTACTCCTGTACCCGAGCTTCTCCCAGGTTGACCGCGCGACCTTTATGATGGGCGAGTCTTACTACCAGGCGTCTATGTACGTCGAATCCGCTCAGGCTTTTAATCGCATCCTGAAGAACTTCGCGACCTCCGAATTCGAACCCAGGGCTTTGTACAGGCTTGAACTTTGCAGTCTGAAGATGGAGCGTTACAACGCTGCGATCGCGTACTATCAACAACTAGAACGGAAATACCCGCAATCGCCTGACATCGACGGCGCCAGGTACTTCGGCGGCCTCGCGTTCTACGCGATCGACGACTTCGAGTACTGTAATAGCGTTATGAACATGCTGTCGTCCGAGAGCGAATACTACGGTTTCGGGCAATACACGATAGCGCTCTGTTATCTACGCGAAGGTTTGCGGAACAAAGACGTCGCCAGCGGCGTCGACAAAGCGACAAATCAACTCGGCAAAGTAATCCAGATTAAGAAACGTTCGGCCGTAGGTCGCGCCTTGGTCGGTAAAGCGCGCGTAACCCTTGGCCAGCTACATTACCAGATGGGCCGTTACGACGAAGCGGAAGTCGAGTTTAAAAGGATACCCGGTCGCGACGGCCATAACTACGACAACGCCCAGTTCGGACTCGGATGGTGTAAAATAAAACGGACCGAACTGACCGACGACCCCGACGAAATAAAGAAACACTTTAAAGACGCGTCCAAATACATGCGGCGTATAATAAACAACCTGGAGGGTTCGGAACTATACGCTGAAGCATACTTGACTCTGGCGCACTGCTATCTGGGAACCGGCGACTACGATAAAGCCATCGAAACTTACCGGTACGTAATCGACAATTTCTCGCTCGCGGCCGACTTCGCCGGCGACCCCCAGGTATCAAAAGTGCTCGAAGGCATCATCACCGAAATCGAAAAAGTAAAGCGGATAAATACGGCCCTGCAAGAGCTGAACTCTATCGCGAAGCGACAGGGCAGGGACGATATTATCGCCGAAATTCGGGAAGAACAGAAGGAGGTCAGCCGACTCCTCGAGGACCTGAACGAACTTGAACTTTGGTTCACGGGCCGGTCTATCTCGGGCGGTAACGTAATACTTGGCGCCGACTACGGCCTCGCGACGATTTCGTTCCGTGAGGGCGAAGAGATAGAGAAAGAACTTATCGCTTACGACCTGGAGTTATCGGAAAAACTCGGAAAATCCAGGGAGGAGATAGGCCGTCTCGAAAAAGAGGTACACGTCCACGAGTTAAAACTCGATGAACTGCCGCTCGGGCAACCGGGCACGGCGGAAGAAACGCCCGAAGGTGTATACAGGCGCCGTATAAAAAAATACGACGTTATCCCCGAACAGGGCATGGGTACTTCGGACATACCCAAAGAATTACCCCTTATCGAATACGAAGCACCCGAACCCCGCGGACCGTCCGACGAAACCGGTACGGAAACTATTCCGACCGAAGAAACAACTTCGGAAGAAGCAAGCGAACCGGGGGAAGGTGAACTGGGGGAAAGCCCGTCGCCTGAAGAAACTACTCCGGAAGGGGAAACGGAAACAACCACCGAGACCGGGACTGAAGAGGCCGAAACGACGGCGGTCCCGAGCGGCGATTCGGAAGAACCGACGATTCCCGAGGACGAGGTCGAAGAAGAAACGGTACCGGAATAAAAAACCTAACGACGACTTGGTCCTTGGTTTCGAAAATAACAGTAGTAAACAAGTTCGTTCAGGCTCTACGATGACCTTAGAAAGGTTTGTCTGTGGGGCTTTTTTGCTAGAAACGAACGTCCGCGGGAAAGAGAGACATTTGCATAACCCGAGTTCGTCGGCTATAATTACGTAAGCAGGCGATAAAAACCGATATTTAACGACAACGCGTTTTTATGCTCAGGACATTAGGCGGTGGCGATTATGGAAAAAAGGACTAAACTCGTCGGACCGGTATTAATGGTAATCGCCATAGTTTCGGCGATGGTTGTTACGCCCGTCTTTTTCGTCGGCTGCGGCGAAGAAAACGGGGCCGGCAAATTAGCGGAAGCTATGGAAAAGGAAGAGAAAGCGATAGCCGAACTCAGTTCGAAAATCGAGAAGAAACAAGCCGAACTGGATAAGATGGACCAGGAGAGAAGAGAAAAGACTTCGGGCATGGCCGAGGAAGAGAAGGAAAAACGGGACGAAGCTATCCGTAAATACGAAGAGTTCCTCGGTAACTATCCGATAAGCCCCTACACGCCCGACGTACTGATTAACCTGGGCGAACTATACCTGGAACGGTCCGAAGAGGACTACATCGAAGTTCTCGACGAATGGCAGGCGAAAAGCGAAGCCGCGATGGATACCAGCACGATATTCAGCGAACCCGAGCCCCAACCTCATTATGAAAAAACGGTCGCCGCGTACCAGCAAATAACCCTGAAGTATAAAGATTACACGTTCGCCGACGTAGCCTACTACGGCCTGGGATACTGCTTGCAAGCCCAGGGCGAATACAAAGCAGCCGCCGAAACGTTTTTTAACCTGTGTAAAAATCACCCCGAGTCCAAGTTCGTATCGGAAGCGTACTTCCGAATAGGCGAGTACTGGTTCGATACGTACGAGAAAGACCATTATAGGAAGGCGATAAGTTACTACGAAAAGGTTCCGGCCGAAACGGGTTTTTACGACAAGGCTATGTATAAAATCGGGTGGGCCTGGTATAACCTGGGGGACATCGGCGAAAGCAGCCTCGAATACGAAAACGCTATCGGCGCGTTCACGACCCTTATAGAAGAATCGCAGCAAGAATCGGTACTCACCGACGAAGCGATGGAGTTCGCCGCCATCTCCATCACCGAATGGGCGACCGACCCGGACGACGAAACGGCCATCAATAACGCGCTCTCGAACTACGACGCGTTGTTCGAAGGGGCTAACAAACGCACTTATTCGCCCGAAATCCTTCACCAACTTGGCGACGTTTATCTTCATAAACAGGATAAGATAAAATCCGCTACAAAGATGTACGAGGCTCTGCTCGCGAAATATCCGGATTATGAAAGGTCGCCGACGGTTCTCGACTCCCTGGTAGAAGCCTATTTGCGCAACGAGGACCACGAAGGTGCGTACGATACCCGTATCCGGGTGGTCGACAACTACGGCCCCGATTCGGCCTGGTTCCAACGCCAGAAAAACCTCGACGCGAAGAACGAAGCCTTGAAGCGTTGGGAAAAGAGCCTGTACGAAATAGCGGTTTACAGCCACCAAAAAGGCGATAACGAACCGGATAAAGAACAGAACCAGCAGTTCTACGACGAAGCCATCAACCGTTACAATCAATATATCACGGCGTTCCCCACGAACACGAAATCGTACCACGTAAACTTCTACCTGGCCCAGTCGTACGACGCCACGGGCGATTGGCGGAACTCCGGCGACCAATATCAGAAAACAGCCCTGGGTTACATAGACGAAGAACACTTCGAGATAGACAAGTGGGCCGAACGGTTTACGCGGAAAGACGCGATGTTCAACGCCATCGTCGCTTTCGACGAAATCTTCCAGGCGGAACTGGCCGAAGAAACGAAGGAAGAAGGGGAACCCGAAACCGAAGAAGAAACGATAATAGCCGTCGACCTTACGACGCGCCCCCCTGAAAAGATGGCCGCTAAGAATATGAACGCGGACGAAGCTAACCTCGTACGGGCTTGCGACGCGTTCATCGACCTGTACGAAACCAGCCCGGAAATGCCTTTGGTTCTTTCCAAACGCGGCGAAGTTTACTTCTATATTGAGGATTTCGACAAAGCGAGGTCGTCCTTCGAAACCATCGTAAACAACTACCCGCTTAAACCCGAGGGGTTACAGGGTTACAAACCCGAAGATTACGACAAACTTTACGTGGAATCCTGGGAATACATCGCGAAAAGCTATTATCGGGAAGCTGAATACTACGAACAAATCGGCGACGCTTACCAAGAAATCGACCCCGCGTTCGCCAAGCTCGAATTCGAAAAGAGCTTCGAAAAATACGGACTCGCGAAGCTCGCTCGGGGACGCACCTACGACGCCGCCATCGACCGGAACCGGCCCGACCAGGCCGAACTTAACAGGAAGTTAAAAGGGTACTGCGGCGTTAAAGAAGGCGAGCTCATGGTGAAAATCGGCCGGTCCGACGTAATGTTGGCCGAAGCCGTACTGCCCGACGTTATCGGACCGGAAATTGGGATTGAAGGAGAAGGATTCCCCGATTACTTCGAAACGACGGAACTGCCCGACAACGTGGACGTAATGGGCGACCTGGTCATAGCCGAAAAAGACGACTTCACCGGCGCCGTGAACCTGGAACGGGAACCGATTTCCAACGCCGAAAAAACGGGCCTCTCGGGCGCGGCTAAAGTTTACGAACAGAACGCCGACGACAACGAGGGTACGGAAGTCGGGATGCTCAGCCTCGGTAAAGCCGCCGAGACGTTCGACCAGGCCAACGACTACGAGAACGCGGGGCGCGTTTACTTGAAATACGCGAAAGCGTACCCGGAAGCAGAAGACGCGGCCTTGGCGTGGAAGAGTTCGGCCGAGATGTACGAATATGGAGGCGACTACGAAAAGGCCGCCGAAATATGGCTCGAGATTAATAACGACCCGGAACTGAAAAATATATCCGTCGGCGAGGGCGACGACGCGCTCCCGTTCGGCGAAATCGCCCTTTTCCAGGCGGCGGTCTGTTACGAGTTAACCGAAAACTGGGGCAAAGCATCCGGGTTGTACGACCGGTTCAACGACGAATACCAGGAACACGCTATCCCGCGCGTCAAAGCGACCTTCAGGCAGGGGCGCGCCGAGGAGAAACTGGACAACTACAACGACGCGATCGAAGCCTATACGGAATGTGCCGCCATCTACAAATACGCGACCGATACCATGGGCCTCGACATACCCGACGCGCTTCCGTACGCGGCCGAAGCTACGTTTAAGATGACCGACATAGGTTTCGACGAATACGACCGCATACAACTCGCGATGCCGCAGAGCGTAATGGAAGCGAACCTGGACAGGCGTGTCGAACTGTCCAAGAAGCTGGTAGACGGCTATACTTACTGCGTCGACCTGGGCGAACCCGAGTGGGCCGTCGCCGCGAAGGTCCGTATGGGCGATGTAAACCTCTCGTTCAAAGACGCTTTGATGAACGCGGAGGTTCCGTACGAATACGCTCC
>CBDUXC010000064.1:0-8226 GCA_965371065.1 uncultured bacterium | reverse complement strand
ACCTCATCGGCGTAAATCTTGTAGTCGAGCGCCTCGAAAACCGCGGCCTTCGGGAGTATCGGCTCTGCTTTTATCTCGCCCAGTACGGGCAATTAGCCGCCGAGAACCCAGAGCCAGCCCGAGTCCGTACCCGCTTGAACGTCAAACCGAAACACCGCGCCGCCGTGTTCCGCGAACTTAACGCTGAGCTCTCCGCCGAGTTAAGAGCGGCCCGCTAAGAATAAAAACGACTAGCGGGCCAGATAGCGCGCGACGCCGACGAGTTTAAAAAACTGACCAACGAGCTGGAGGTCAAACGGCAGTCGCGCGTTGATATAGAAACCCGGGTCGAAGATATCGCAGGAAAAGTACAAGCGCGTCGGGAACAACACGAAGGAATAGAGGGGAAAGCCCGCGACCGGAGGTTGATAGTTGACGAGGCGAAGGCGAAGGTGCGGGAGGTCGAAGTGGCCGAGAGGGAAGCGACTTCGGCGTCGGCCGCCGTACGTGAGCGGGCTTCCGAACTCGAACTGGAGCTCACGAAACTCGCCGGCGAAATGTCGGCGGTGAACCAGAGTGTCTCGGCGCAGTACGAGCTGAGCCTGGAAAACATATCGCCCGACGAATACGGATTGGACGTGGACCTGGAGGCCGCGGCTGTCGAGCGGGACGAACTGGAGCGAAAACTTGCGCGGATGGGCGAGGTCAACTTCCGGGCGGCTAAGGAGTACGAAAAAACTACGGCGAGGGTCCAACTGTTGGAAGAACAGATGGAAGACCTGGAGAAAGCCGAGAAGAATCTGCTCGAGAGTATTGACGAGATAGACGCGAAGAGCCGCAAGCGCTTCGTGGAGGTCTTCGAGCGCGTAAGGGGTTCCTTCCGGGAAATTTTCGCCGGCGTTTTCGAAGGCGGTCAGGCGGACCTGCGCCTGGAAGGAGACAAGGACCCGTTGGAGGCCGGCGTGCTCATCTATGCCGAACCGCCGGGCAAGCGGATGCGCCTCCTCAGCCTTCTTAGCGGCGGGGAGAAGGCGATGACCGGGATAGCTTTGCTTTTCGCCCTGCTGGAAGCGCGACCGGCTCCCTTTGTGATACTGGACGAAGCCGATGCGCCTCTGGACGACGCCAACGTCGAACGATATCTGAAGCTTATTGAGCGTAACCTCGAGCGCTGCCAGTTTGTATTAATGACCCACGTAAAGCGGACGATGACCGCCGCCGACACGATATATGGCGTTACGATGGAGCGTAAAGGCGTCTCCAAGATCGTATCGCTGAAGCTGGACGAAGTTACGGAGGAGTACGTCGGCGAACCGGTTTAACGGTTTACGTAAGATGAAACTTACGCAAAAGCGAAGGCCACCCCCCATATAAAAGTCCCCTCAGCGGAGGGGGCTTTGCTGCGTATTGTAACAATAACCGTGTTTAAACCTCTGGGGGCAACCCATCCCTGATATACGCCCTCCGGCGCATCGCCAGCTTGAATCGCCCGCGCAACTTCACTGCCGCCTCCGGGCAGACCTCCTGGCAGCAGTAGCAGCGTATACACGTGTCGTAGTTCACAGACGGGAAACCGTCGAGCGCGTCAACGGGGCATACTTCAACGCACCGGTTGCACTCGACGCAAATACCCTCGTCTATATAAGGTTTGGGGACGACCTGCGGGAAAACGAGCCGGTTCGCGAGCCAATAGATAACCCTGTTTTGTATAAACGTGCTCGGCGGGCGGAAATCGGAGATCGGTTCGGCCGGACCGTCCACGGCGATGTCGGCGTCGCCGGGGCACAAACCCAGCTCTTTCGATATCCGAACCGTCGGGATAAACCGACCGTCCATTCCCATCAGGCGTGCGACGATCGAGTCCAGCGCCGCGGCGTTCGCCGACGCGAGCATCAGACCTACGTCGCGCAGGTCTTTACTCGATGGGCCGTCGCCTTCCATCCCGACGACCGCGTCTATAATGTTTATCTCCGGCGGACGGAGGCGGTATATCTCGACGCAAGCGGCGCCGAAGTCGTGGGGCGCCGGCGCCGCCGCATGCAAGCGCGCCTTCGCTCCGCCGACGACGGACCCGAACGTGTTCTTGACGGCGCCCGTTATCCTGGTCAGGCTGTGGGTCTTGAACTTCGGTCGATTGACTACTACGTCCGCGTCCATTACCTCCCGGGCCACCGGTAGCTCGAATCCCGGGACGGTTTCCATTGGCACGACGTCGGTTTCCTCGGCGAGATTGATGAACCGCCCGTCGACCGCGTCGTAGATACCGGCTTCCCGCAGCGTCTTTTCGCTGGCGCCGTAGCCGGTGGCGCCCGCGTTATCACCTACGACAACCCGGTCGGCGCGCCGTTCCTCCAGAGCCAGGCAAACTTCCCTGACCACTTCCGGCCGCGTACACACGTGCCGGTCCGGCGGGAACGGTCCCAGGACGTTGGGTTTAACCAGCACCCTCTTACCGTGAACGTCCGCGCCTAGTTTTTCCAACAACGAGCGGACGTTCGCGCCTACGCTTTCGTAGTCCGAGCACTTCTCGATAAATACTTGTGTTTTCACGACCGATTACCTGTATGTAAACGCCAAGGCCCTACTCGAACTTCGAGCGCTCCAAACCGTAATCGACGGCGTTAACTTACGCCTTTCAGCGATACGATGTCGGGAAGGTTCCGATGTTTTTCGCCGTAGTCGAGCCCGTAACCGACGGCGAACACGTTGTCTATCTCGAACCCGACGTACGAGAGGGGGATGTCGACCCGTTGCCGGGCCGGCTTATATAACAACGTACATACGTCGACCGACGCCGGTTCCCGGATGTTGAGATGGTCGATTAAAAACCTGGTAGTCAAGCCCGTATCAACGATATCTTCGATTATCAGGATATCGCGACCTTTTATATTTACCTCGGCGTCTTGCTCCAGTACGACTTCGCCGCTTGTCTCGGTCTCGGCCACGTAACTGGCCAGCTCGACGAAGTCTATTTCGAGCGGGACGTTTATCTTCCGCACTAGGTCCGCGGTGAACATAAACGCCCCTTTAAGCACGCCTATCGCGACAAGCCCTTTACCCGCGTACGCGGCGTTGATGAACCGCCCGAGTTTGTCTACGCGCTTGGCGATAGCCGCCGAGTCGAACAGTACACGGTCTATTTCGTCGGAATGTTTCAAATTAACCACCGTTCTTAAAAAGGTAATTAACAAGTAAAGTATAGCTATCCGTCGCGTCTGTCAAAAGGATTTACGCCGGAGCAGGTTATCGTTATCGTAACCGTCGGTCGGTTTACTCGGGGCGCCGCATTCTCTGATACCGCTAGCCCCGGCACGGTAAATACTTCTTTTTCGGACCCGATTACGGGATATAGAACTCGCGCGTCCCGCGGGACTTTGGCGTCTACGAAGACGTCTTGGAGTTTACGCGTACCGCCCAGGCCCGCCGGTCGTATCCGGTCGCCCGGCTTTCGAGACCTTACGACGAGGTGCCCGCCGACGGCTTCTTCATCCAGGGTAACGGCGTAATCGGCCGGCGCCGCCGCGTTCTTCCCGCCGGCTTTAATCGCATAGCCCACGCCCGGGACCGTCGCTTTTCCCGGAACCGGAACGACGACCCTCCAACTCTTTATCGCGGGGCCGGTCGCCGGCCGAAAGACTGTAGTGCCGCCGAACCTTCCGGCACCGTAGCCGCCGGGAAGGTTTACCGTAGAGCCGTCGGCGAGTGTTAATACCGCTTCGATGTGCGCTCGTTCCAGTGTGCGGCGTCGTTTCGCTACCCGTCCGTACGCCAATTGGACCAGCCGGGCGGCCACGGCGGGTATTACGTCACCGCGGAACTCGTCGTTCAGTACGACCGTTATACCGTTTTTCGAAAGGTACTTTCCGGCTGTCGTATCGGCAAGTTCCGCGAGAGTATCGTCCTCTCGGGCGAACGCCTCGGCGGTTTCCGTCATCTTCCGTACGGCCCCGGGGAAATTACTTTCGATTACAGGGAAAACCTCGTGCCGGAGAAGGTTGCGCGTGTAGGTTAAATCTTCGTTGGTCGGGTCCTCCAGGTACGGTTGGCCGATTTCGTTTAAGTAATCTATTATCTCTCGTTTCATCGCCCAGAGTAGCGGCCGGACGAAACCTGTTTCGTCCCGCCAACGCATCGCCCCTAATCCTCGTGCCCCGGCGCCACGTACGAGGTTAATAAAAAAAGTCTCGGCCCGATCCGTCATATGGTGGCCGAGAGCGACGGCGTCGGCGCCCGTTCGCGCTTTAATACGGAGTAAGAAATCCCTTCGTGCAAACCGGGCGGCTTCTTCGGGCGATTGACGGAAACATGCTTGCAAAGCCGGTACGTCGGCCGAGCCGCCGTAGGACTCCAAACCCAACGACGCGGCTAATTCCCGGACCCATTCCGCGTCGGCGCCGCTCTCGGGCCGCATACGGTGGTCGAAGTGAGCCACTACTATTTCGCCTATCCCGGTTTCATCGACCGTGGCGGCGAGGGAACGCGCCAAGGCAACCGAATCAGGTCCGCCGGAAACGGCGCACATGACGCGAGCGCCGGCGTCTAACAAACGCCGGCTTTTAACCTCCTCGACTACTCGTTCTTCGAAGCGGTTCATTTGGGATAGAGAACGGCGGCCGGCAGGATGTTCTCGGCCATAGAAACGCCGCCGTGGAAGAAACCGCCGCTGAATTTTTTATGGTATTTATGGATGTAATGGCTGAACACGAGATGGTGGTCGGCAAGCGCCAGCAGATACGTCTTCGCCAGAAAGTCCTCGGGAAGCCCGAACTCCTCGGGCCGCTTAACGAGGAACGCGCCGTCGCCTTCGACCCGCATATCCCTGCCGATCCATAACCGGGGCGTTTTGGAAGCTTCTTTGTCGGCGTACACGATAGTCGGCGCCGAAGTAATCTGGGAACCGTGGTCGGTGGTTATAACCACGACCGCTTCTTTATCGTTCGCAAGAGCCGCGAGCAACCGCTCCACCGGCGACGCCAGAAACCAGCTTACCGCAAGACGCCGCAACCCGTCCACCGTAGGCGCGAGAACGTCGAGCGCGCCGTGGCGCCCGCTCTCGTGTGTGATAGTGTCGACGAAGTTGAAGATAAAGACGTTGAGCGGGCGCCGCGGTAGCGATTTGATGACCTTGTCGGCCATCTGCTCGCTTTCCCGGCTGGTAAACTTGTAGTACCGAGCCTGTTTCCCGCCGGGGAGATGCCGCTCCAGGTTATCGTTCAAGAATTCTTCCTCGTACTTGTTCAAGGAATCGGACGTGTCGTCCCCCTCCCGGAACTTACCGGTATACTTCTCGGCCATCTCCTTTGGCGTAAGCCCGGCGAAGATAGCGTTCCTGGCGTAACACGTCGTCGTCGGTAAGAGCGAACAGTAGGAGTTTCTTTCGATTCGAAATAAAGAACCGAGTTTCTCTTCGACCGCCAGCCACTGATCGAACCGAAGGCAGTCGATTACGATCAAGTAAACCGGACGCTTGTCGCTCATCAGCGGGAAAACCAGTTTTTCCAGTAAGTTATGGCTTAGTATCGGGGCGTCCCGGTCGTCTTCGGAGAGCCATTCGGGAAAACGGGACACCAGCCACGAGCTGAAGACCCGGTCGGCTTCCCGGTAAAGGTCCGATTGCAGCTCCCTTAAATCGTTCACGCTCAGCGCGTCGATCTCCCGATTGGCGGCGCACATCTCTGCGTAGAAGTCGGCCCACTCGGCGAAAGTCATTTCGCCCGCGAAAAGGGCCTGTTGCGCCTGATTATAATACGCCCCGAACCCGGCGACGAAACGGTCGCGGCGTAAGTTTTCGAGTTCGAGTATCTTTTTGAGCGACGATAATATCTGGTGGGGGTTCACCGGCTTGACGATAAAGTCGGCGATATCGCCCCAGTAAGCCTCGTCCATCAGCGATTCTTCGGTGGACTTGGTAACCATTATCACGGGTATAGCCTGGTCCACCTCTTTAATAGCCTGCAAAGTGGAGAGCCCGTCCATACCGGGCATTATCTCGTCAAGCAACACCGCCGAAAAAGACTGCTCGGATACCAGCGCCACCGCGTCCTGCCCGGCGACCGCCGTCGTGAGCTCGTAGCCCTTTTCCTCAAGGAACTGGACGTGGGATTTCAGCAGATCGATCTCGTCGTCCACCCAGAGTATTTTAGGATTATTTTCCGCCATAAAAAACTAGGTCCGGTTTTACGTTAGGCGTAACGAAACGTTAGTGGGTTTAATGCGGGATACGTTACTTATCGTTATCCAGCGAAAGTCCCAACTCGCGGAGCTGCGCGGGGCTAACCGGCGACGGGCTTCCGTCCATAGGCGACGTCGCTTCGGTCGTCTTAGGGAACGCGATTACCTCGCGAATGCCCTCGGCCCCACATATCAACGCGACTAGCCTGTCGATCCCCGGCGCGATGCCGGCGTGCGGCGGTACGCCGTAGTCGAGCGCTTCCAGGAAGAAACCGAACCGCTCTTCTATTTCTTCGTCGGTTACGCCCACGGCCCGAAGTACACGGCGTTGAAGTTCCGGGTCGAATATCCTGACGCTCCCGGAGCCCAGCTCCACGCCGTTGAGCACGATGTCGTACGCCCGGCTCATAACGCGAAGCGGGTCGGTTTCTATGTGCTCGATATCCTCGACCCTCGGGGACGTGAACGGGTGATGCGACGGCGCTGGCTCTCCGGTCTCAGGGTCTTCCTCGAAGAGCGGGAAGTCGGTTACCCACAGGAAGTGCCACCCGCTTGCTTTCTGAACGCCCGGTATCTCGGCGAGAGCTAGCCGTACGCTCCCCATAACCTCCGCCGTCGCCGGGAACGGTCCGGCGGCCGCCAGGATAGTATCGCCCCGCTCGGCGCCGGTTTCGGTTAAAAGGCGCTCCGAAAGGGCCGGCGAAAAGAACTTGGCAAGCGCGCCGGCCAGCTTTCCGCCGTCTTCGACCTTGAAGGAAGCCAACCCGGCCGCACCCTCGTTCTTGGCCTGCTTCTCCAGTTCGTCGGTCTCTTTACGGCTCAGGCCGCCGGGCGCGACGACGGCGAAGACGCGGCCGCTTGCCTCGATAGTCTTCTTGAACACCGCCGATTCGCTTTCGCCGCAGACCTCGGTTACGTCGGCGAGCTCCAACGCGAAGCGGACGTCGGGTTTGTCTCGGCCGTACCGGCTCATCGCTTCATAGTAGGTCATCCGCGGGAACGGCAGCGTAAGCTCGTCGCTCAACGTCTCGCGAAAGACAGCGGCGAATGTCCCTTCGGTTACCTCGAAGACGTCGTCCTCTTCGGCGAAGGACATCTCTAAATCGAGTTGGGTGAACTCGGGCTGCCTGTCGGCCCGGGGGTCCTCGTCCCGGAAGCAACGGGCGATCTGGTAATACCGGTCCAGCCCCGCTACCATAAGAAGTTGTTTGTACATCTGAGGCGATTGGGGCAGCGCGTAAAAGCTGCCCTTATGGACCCTGCTCGGGACCAGGTAGTCCCGGGCGCCTTCGGGCGTGGACTTCATTAAAATGGGCGTTTCGATTTCTAGGAAACCCCGGCTATTTAGATACTGACGGATCGCGTTTATCGTAACGTGTCGAAGTTCCAGGTTCCGCTGCATAGGGGGGCGCCGGAGGTCCAAATAGCGGTACTTGAGCCGTAGCGGTTCCTTGGCCGTCTCCTCTTCGGCAACGAGGAACGGAAGGCGCGCGGCGCGTGAAAGGACCAGCAAGTTATCGGCCCGTACTTCGATTTCGCCTGTCGATATGTCGTCCCGGCTCATATCGGCCGGGCGCACGCGTACGACGCCGGTAACTTCGACCACGTCCTCGCCGTGGAGCGAAGCGGCGTCCTCGACCAGGACACCGTCGACCGCCGGGTCGAAGACGACCTGCGTAAATCCGTAACGGTCGCGAAAATCTATGAACAGTAAGCCGCCCAGGTCCCGGCTCTTCCAGACGAACCCGCACAGGGTAACGCGTTCGCCTTCGTGGGCGGCCGTCAGTTCGCCGCAAGTGTGTGTCCGCAGCAAAACAAACCTCCAAAATAAAAAGAACGCCCCCGGCCAATAGGGGGCGTAGAATAACATAAAACGGCTGTGCGTACAGGTAAAAACGGAAGACTGTAGCCGGTTCCTATTTGAAGCCGTCGCCTATCTTCTCGACTTTCTCCTCCATTTTTTCACCTAATAGCTCCATCTCTTCTTCGAGCTCCGCCAGCCTCCTCTCCCGTTCCGTTTCAGATAGATTAGGGTCGGCCATTATCCGCTCGTACTCCTTGGCCAACTCCTCCATT
>CBDUXC010000063.1:0-8249 GCA_965371065.1 uncultured bacterium | reverse complement strand
GTAGAACTCTTCGTCCGCCTCCAGGTAACCGGCTTCGTTCTGGTAGGGTTCGCGGGGGAAAGCCCCGTACGTGTTTCTTAGCTCGGCGTAGAAAGCCAAAGGATCGTCCAGCTCGCCGCCGTGGAGCTTCGCTTCGTAGATGACGTTCATCGCGTAGTAACGCGCGCCGGAAAGGTTAGAGAGGAGGGCGATGTCCATGTACTCGTCCACCTTTTCCTTCGGCATCCCCGTTTCTTCTTCCAGGAAGACGGGGTTAAGAAACATACTACCGAAAAGAAACGCGTACGTCTCGGTAAGGCTGTTAGTGCCCAGGTGGCGGAATTCGTACGGCAGCTCCGGGTCCGTGTACGAATAGTGCAGCGCGTGTCCCGACTCGTGAAGCGCCGTTTCGTAGTCGTTCATCCCGCCCAGCGGTTTCAGGTTTATCCTGATGTCGTCCGGAACCGAGATGGAAAAGCAGGCGGCCCTGGGCTCTTTCCTCTCCCGGTCCTCATCGTCGATAGTTATATTAGGGTTATCCCGAAGGTCGAAGCCTAATCCTACGAAAAAGCCGTACGTAAACGGTAGCATTTCGTCCGCCGGGAAGTAGTCGTCGAAGGCTTGTTTGTGCCAGATAATACCGCGTTCCCAGGGGACCGTCTCCGAAGGGTCTTTCCCCAGCACCGCCCGGCATTTTTCGGTTACTACGTACTCGTATATTTCTTGTGTGTCGCCCAGGAACTTATACGCCTGTTCGGCGAGGGCCGTGTGGTTGAAGCCGGTAGTGTACTCGTCGTACGTCGTATAACTCTCGAACCCGATTTCGTCGCAGTTTACCTGGATTTCGTCGATACGTTTTCGGTGCATAGGGTTCAGAACGTTTACGATGAAGTTCAGGTCCGTAAAGTATATCTCGGCCCGTTTGTCGAGCTCGTCCTTGCCCAGATTGTGGTAATACCACCAGAAGTCCCGGTACGCGATCGGTTCGTCGAACTCCTTGCCGTAGAATACGGCTCCGGCCCTTGTGTTGTCCATCTCGTCGTAAATACCGACCATCTTCTCGAACATATACGTCCCGGAGATGTCCCAATACAGCAGCCGAAGTCGCCGCTTCTCGACCGGGTCGATTTCGGCTTCGTACTCGGCTTTAACGAAATCTACGAGTTCTTTATTATCAGATAGATAGGGATACTTGGCCATTACGGAAGCCCGGTCTACCGTTTCGCCGTACACGTCGGCGTTCCATATCTCCTCGGCCCATTCCCTGTTCATCGCCGCCAGGTCTTCGCGTATCTTATCCAGGTCGAACTCGGTCGCTTGCGCGGAGAAAGCGCTCGCGAATACCGCGACGGCCGTTAATGATTTTAGAGCTCTTTTCATAACCTCTTCCCTTTAAGGAGCCTGCAGTTCTTCCTCCAATATTTTTACGAACGTTTCGTTTTCCTCCATCGTACCGACCGTTACCCGAGCCGATTCGGGGTAACCCCAGGCCGCCATCGGCCGTACGACGATTCCCCGCTTTAGGAGCTTCTCGTACAGCGGCCCGATATCGGTTCCGAAGTTCACGAGAATGAAGTTGGCGTACGACGGTATGTACTCCAGCCCCAGCCGTTCGAATTCGCCGTATAGATATTCTCGCCCCTCTTCGACCATTTCCCGGCTCCGCACAAGGTGCTCCTCGTCTTCCAGGGCCGCGACGCCGGCGACCTGTGCGAGGCGGTTGCAGTTGAACGGTTGGCGGATCCGTTGGATATGGCTTACCGTCTCGGGATGTGCGGCGCCCCACCCGAGTCGCAGCCCGGCCAGACCGTAGTTCTTGGAAAAAGAGCGGATAACCATCACCGGTTTATCCGCTTTCAAATACTCGACTCCGTCGGGGTAGTTCGGGTCGGTTACGAAGTCGAAGTAGGCTTCGTCCAATACTACAAGCAAGCCGTCGTGGCACCGGTCCAGAAACGCGTCAAGCTCGTCTTTCGTTACTATCGTCCCGGTCGGGTTGTTGGGGTTCGCGATGAAGACGACTTTGGTTTTTTCGTCTATCGCGTCGGCCATCGCCGGTAGGTCGTACCTGTAGTCCTTCAACGGGACCCGGCGCCGTTCGCCGTCGGCCATTTTTGCGGCTATCTCGTACATTATGAAAGAAGGGAAACCGTATATAACGTTTTCGCCGGGGTGTACGAACGTTTTGGTTACAAGTTCGATTACGTCGTTTGCGCCGTTACCCAGTATTATCTGGTCGAAGTCGAGACCGTGTTTCTCCGCCAGCGCGTGGACCAGGTAGTAACCGGAACCTTCGGGATACAGGCAGATTTCCTCCAGGCTTTCGCGTATCGCCTCGAGCGCCTTGGGCGACGGCCCGAGCCTGTTCTCGTTGGACGCCAACTGTATTACTTCGTCGAGCCCGTATTCACGTTGAACCTCGCCTATCGGTTTACCGGGTTTGTACGGAAATATCTCGCCGATTACGGGACGCGGTTTTACCGGCGACATCTTATACCCCTATCGTCTTTGTGGGAACTCTTGTCCCGTTAACTTTTAAACCCTCTCTACCGGGACGGTCAAGCTAACATACGGGTTTTATCAAGTCAATATAATCCAACGCGTTTGGTTATAATTACGCGTTCGCGTTGACCCGTTTCTCGTCGTTGGCGGGTTCTTACGAAGTTAGTATCTTAAGTCCGTCGGACGTTTCGCCGCGGGCAGAAAAATACCGCCCGGGACGGGCGGTATTTATGATTAGTAGTTCCGTTTTAACCGCCGGCGGCGAAGAATACGAACGGGTAATCGACGGTAACTTCGCCCGCTTCGATTTCCGGGAATTTCCAGGTCGTTATTCGGGCCGCGACTTCGCCTTCGAAGGACGGATGCCCCATCGTGGACGCTACGACGGCCGAGTAGGTAACTGAGCCCGACGCCGCAATCGTAAACCGGATGATGATCTTGCCTTCCATCCCGGGGTTGGTCTTCAGGTATTTCTTGTAGATATACTCGATCCCCGTTTTATGCCTGTTGACTACCGCGGCGATTACGGCGCTGGACCGCTTGCTGTGGCCTACCGCCGAGCCGCTTATAGACGGCGGTGTCGTACTTATCCGGGCGTTCTTAAGGTTGGTGGTTCCGACGAGCGTTTTGTCCCTGTCGGCCAGCAGGCCGAGCCCTTCGCCGCCGCCCATACCGAGGCCGCCGCCGGGGCCGAGGCCGCTGCCTAACCCGCCACCGGTACCGACAGTAGACATACCGTCGGTCTTCAACCCGCCCAGCCCCGATACCGCCAGGTCAAGGTCTCCTCCCGTGCCGATCATATCGACGACGTTACCCGTACCGCTCAAGCTTGTTATTATCCCTACGATACCCGTAGAAGCAAAGTCGTCGCCGCCGGGTTCACCCCCGCTGCCGGCGCCGCTGTCGGTACGGTCGGTCGTCCTTGTGCCGGTACCTACTTCTGCAGGTGCGTCGGTTACAACAGGTGCTTCTTCGATCGCTTCGATCGCGATGGGTTCGTCGATGATCAGTTTCGCTACCCGGTGGAAAATCTCCAGGGTTGTCTCTTCTTCGGTTCTCGGGACGTAAACGAAGTTTACGGTCAGTATAACCAGGACGTATAACAGGGATACGAACACCAGCGTTTTCAGGAAGTTCCGGTCGTCGTCCACGGTGCTGAGCATTGCCTTGTCCCGCTGGAAATCCGTAGCGTATTTCCTTTCGGTAACCCTGGTTACCTCTTCGGTAGTTTCCGGTTCGGCCGTTTCTATTTCCGCCGTTTTTTGATAAATGGCCGAAACGAAATGTGGTCCCAGCTCTAATGCTTCAGCGCCACGCTTCCACCTTTTTTCTTCGGGGAACCATACCAGGTCGTCGGACTTCAGGCGCCCGGCGTTTACCATACCGATAACTTCATCCAGCGCCATCGGCCCGGCCGTTTCTTCGCCTACGCGAACGTAATACTGGGCCTGGGGCGGTTCGGCCGGCAGGGCGCCGAATATCCCGGCCAAGAACGTTACGTCCGCCGCCCGGACCCAATTTTCGGAATCGCCCGTCCAGACCGGGTCAGCGGCGGTGATTCCGCCGCGTTTAGCCAGTTTAACGGTTTCTTCGACCGTCAGCGGGCCGTAGTTCTTGCCGTCTCTATGTATATATATTTTACCAGGCATTTCTCACCTCTTTTCGAGCAAATGCCCATATATAACCCGACTAACGGGTTAAGGATACGTTTTTTAACCCGGGCGGTCAAGAGGGACCGCCCGGGATTTTCGTTATCCGGTCGCGATGAAAACGAACGGGTACACGACCGTTACTTCACCGGACGCGCCGGCGGGGAACCGCCACCCGTAGATTCGGGAGATAATCGACGACTCGAGACCGGGTGCGCCCATGCTTGAGCTTACGATGCTGGCGCTGGTTACCGAGCCGTCGGACGATATCGTAAATCGTACTACTATTTTCCCGCCTCCCAGGTTGGGGTTCTTCTTCAGTGCGCTGTTGTACGCGTTCTGGATTCCGGCCAGGTGCTGTCTGATTACGCTGTTTATCCTGGCGGCAGAACGGTTCGCGTCGGCGGCGCCTTCGCCGGCTATCGATTCTGGACCGTGCGCGGATACCGTTACCGACTTCTTGTGTAGTTTAGTACCGCTTCCGTCACCGATACCGCTGCCTCCGCCGGCCAGAGCGCCCATACCTTCGCCCGTTCCGCCAAGGCCTGTACCGTCGCCGCCGCCGAGGCCGAGGCCGCCGCCCAGGCCGTCGCCGCCGGTTTTAAGGCCGCCAATACCGGACGCGATCATATCGAGGTCACCCATACCGCTGCCTCCGCCGAGAATGTCGGCGAGGGACCTGCCGCTGCCCGGGCCGATAGTCGTTATCGCGGCTATTACGCCGGTGGACGGCATCGCGGCCCCGTCGCCGCCGCCGCCGCTACCGCCGCCGCCACCGCTGCCGCCACCGGCCCCGGTGTCGGTTTCGGCTTCGCCGACGCCTTCAACGATTACGTCGGGAACCTCGAGCTTGGTTACTCGTTTTACTATGTCTTCGATCCTGAACTCGCGTTCGACAGGGTTGGCGACCTGAGTCCAGACAAAGAACCCTATCCCGATTAAAAACGACATCGCTAACGTCTTACGGAAGCGTGAGGCGTCCTCGTCGCTTCCGAATATCGTTACTTGCTCCTCGAATGCCGGTCCGACTTCCGGGATTACTACGGGTTTGGATACGCTCGCCGGCCTGTAACCGAATTCGAAGGTCAGGCCGTTCGTCTCGATCGTACCGGTTACGCCTTTTTCTATCGTAAAGGCCCAACGGCTGTCCTCACGCTGAAGGACGCCCGACGACCGCAGGATTGTCAGGGATGTTTCACCGTCGCTAGTTACCACTTGACCCGACGCGTTTTCGTCGAACAGAAGGACCGCTTTTCCTTCGGGACCTTCTTTAAAGTATGTTGCCGATGCGTCCGGGTCGTCGCTGTAGATGACGGTGCTGTTCGTGCGAAGTCCGCCAATCGTAAAAACGCCTTCAAGGTCGAATTCGCGGACACTTCGCCCCCCGCGGAATAAGCGTATACCCAATACTTCTTTTTCTTTACGGGGTTTTTCTGCCATTTAGTTTCACCCCCTTTCATTTAGTTTTATTCGTTTTTCAGGACGGCAAGCGAAATTTCGCCGTATTCGGCGCGGCCGCACGTATACATCACTCTTTTTATCATCTCGAACGTGATGTACCTGTCGGCCTGAATAACCACTTCGCCTTTGAACTCTTTTTCGGGATCGTACTCGGCGATTCTCCTCTTGATGTCGGCGAGCCGGACGAGCTCTTCGTAAAGCCCGTCGATTACCATATCAGGGTCGGTGAGGGCTTCTTCTGCGGTCGCGACTGCTCTTCCCTCGATGACGATCGATTTGTTCGTTACGGCCACTATGACCGATTCCACCGGCTGGTTTTCCACCCTTGCTTCGGGTAACATCAGGTCCGGCGCGACCGTCATAATCTCGCCCGACGCGGCGAAGTTCTGGAACAGGAACACGACGATAATTACGAACGTGTCGATGAGGGATACGAGGAGCACCCGCGCTTCTTCTCGCTGGGATTTTTTCGCCCTTTCCTTCGCCTTTTCGAGGAAAGTGCCTTTTTTACCTTTCCTGGATATTTTCGTTGGCTCTTTCGCCATTCTTTCACCTCCCTTGCGGGGTTGACGTTATCGTCGTTCGGCGAGTTACTGTTGGATACTACCAGATAGCGCTATATCGGTAAGCCCGATCTCCGGTTGGTGGCATACGTCCATTATGTGGACTATGTCGTTGTAGATGACCTCCGGTTCGCTGATTAGAATTATCGAATCCTGATCCGGATAAGTTTTTTTGACCTCTTTCAGGTCTTTCTCGAGCGTTGCCAGGTCGTACTCGCCGTTTCTCTTGGGAATCAACGGCAATATCGCTCCCGCGCCGCCGATGCGGAAACCCTGGTCGGTTATTATCAACGACAGGTTAAGTTCCGACTGACTTGACGGTGCTTTTCCGCCGGCGCTTATTCCCGACGACGGCAGGGAGATTTCGATGACCGCCGTTTGCAGTACCGTGGCCGTTAATAAAAGGAAAACGATAAGGACTGCGAGCATATCTATGAACGGTATCAGCTCGAGTTCCTCGTCGACCTTTTGTTTCCTGAGGTGGCCTCGTTTCGGTGTGAAAGCCATATTATTACCTCCTTACCGGTCCGCGCTTATACTTTCCCTTCAAGTTCGGCCAGCGCATTAACGATCGGGACGAGGCTAGAGTCTATGTCCGAGTTGAGCCGCTGTGTTTTGCTGACCAGTACGCCGTGCAGGACGACCGACGGGATCGCGACTATCAACCCGAACGCGGTACAGTTCATCGCTTCGGAAATACCCTCGGAGAGCATCTCCGTCTTTTCGGCCGCGCTGGCTCCGCCTAGGGCGCCGAAGGATTTAATTAGACCGGTAATCGTACCGAGGAGACCCGAAAGTACCGCCGCGTTCGCGAGCATTCCCAGGAACAGGGTACGCCGTTCGAGCCGCGGGAGTTCCCTCAAGCTCGCTTCGTCCACGGCGTCCTGGATGTCGTACATACTGCCGCCCGCTTGGCTAAGGGCCGCGCGGGTAATACGGTACAGGGCCGCGTCGGACCTGTTGGCGAGAGCTTTCGCCTGTTCGATTTTACCCTGCTTGATAAGGTTGATTATCTCGCGGGTGAACCGGTCCGCGTTCACGTTGGATTTGATGTAGATGAACCAAACCCGCTCCAGAGCGATCGCTACGGCGAAAATCATTACTACCAGGATAAGGTGCATCCCCCATCCGCCGGCTCGATAACTCTCCGCTAGGAAGTTGAATATCCCCATCGTACATGCTCCTTTCGTTCGTTAACCGTTTTTGCGGTTTTCGGTTTGGGATATCGGGTTAAATTGATTGCCCGTCCGGTACTCTCTTCGACCGGACGGCGGTTATTTCAGTACCTCGGGCGTTCTCGCCTTATCGATGATAATCAACACCAGGGTCGCCGCCGCGGCGGAACCGCAGACGATTGCCAGGTGCGTCCCGCTCGATTTTTCACCGTTGTAGTACTGGTATCCGGAGGCCGCGCCCGAGAGTATCGCCGTCGACGTGGCAACCCAGAGGAGCGGGTTTTTAACGAAGTCGAACTTCGTTTCCTTGACCGCTTTCTCGAATTCTTCTTTGTCTATCGGTTGTAGTATGTCGTCCCAGAAACTCCGGGCGAACCGGGGCGTCGCGAAATCCGGGTCCTGACGCTTCAGGAACAGCCCGACCGGTCGCTCGAGGCGGCCCTCGATTATTACCTCTTCCATCTCGAGCACGCCGCCTTCGCCTATCTTTTTAAGTCCTCCCGTGTCTTCGACGCCTGCTTTGCCTTCTTCGGTCGGTACGTAATCCGTACCGGTTCCGCCTTCCGTAGTACCTTCTTCCTCCTGGGCGAGGGCCGGCGCGATGGCCCAGACGAGTAAAGATACGAGCAAAATGCTTACCGGTTTCTTCAAGGGTTTTCTCACAGTGCATCACCGCCTGCCGCCTGAGCGGCGAGTCAATCAGTTATTCGCCTTCCTCAAAAACGTCGTCGTAATCCTCGAACCACTCGGCATCGACCGGTTCTTCATCGTCGTCGTCTTCGGGCTCATAGTCGGTTCCGGTCGCGGAGAAGTCTATTTCGCCAGTATCTTCGGTAGTCGTCTCGGTTTCGGTACCCGTTTCGCCGCCGGTTTCGGTGAAGTCCGGTGTTTCCGTCTCAGTTTCGGTACCCGTTTCGCCG
>CBDUXC010000062.1:0-8282 GCA_965371065.1 uncultured bacterium | reverse complement strand
GTTCCCGGCGCCGTGGACCGAGAAGTCGTTCAAGCACGAGTTGGCGAACCCGAGAGCGTTCTTTTGCGTAGCCGCCGGTAAAAACAACGAGGTACTCGGGTACTACGATATATGGGCGTGCGCCGGCGAGGGGCATCTGCTAAATATCTGCGTGGTGCGCGACCACCGGCGCAATGGGCTGGGGAAAGCGCTTTTGGAACACGCGCTGGCGACGGCCCGAGGGGCCGGCGCGCGCGAGATATACCTTGAAGTACGCCCGACGAGCGGCGCCGCGATTAACCTGTATGAGAAATGCGATTTTGTAAGGACCGGTATAAAAAAAGGGTATTATCAGGACGGCGAGGACGCGTTGTTATACGTGCTGGTTATACGTGAAGAAGAGAAAAACGGGTGTCGATAGTACGGAGATCGCCGGAAAGCGGTTTATTTTATCCCCATAAACTTGTGCAACTGCGGTATGACGCGTACGTCTTCGATATAGTCCGACAGGGCCGCCGCCGTTTCCATTAAATACAGTATCTGTTTGTTCGTCGGCGGGTTCGCTTCATCGAACGACGGCTGGAGAACCAGCGGCGTATCCGGCGCCGTCGTAGCGATGAACTGGACCGCTTCCTTTATCTCGTCCTGGGTAGTGTTCTTCATCACGATGATTTTACAGTAAGCGGTTTTCTCTAGAGCTTTGTCGAGGAAGCGCCGGTGAAGGTCCGCGTTGAAGGGTTTACCCGCGAACGACGGCATCTTCAAATCTATCGAAATGATATCCACGTACTCTATTACCTCGGCCAGTTCGTCGGGGTAGAAACCGCTGGACTCGAGGAGCACCTTACATTGGACGTCCTGGAGCCGGTCCAATAGAAGGTGGAGGAACGCCGGCTGCTCGAGAGGTTCGCCGCCTGTTACGGTCAGATATTTATACTTTTCAAGCGGCGGCTTTAACTCGGCGTAAAGGGCCGAAGCGGGTATCGGGTTCGCGACGGCTTTGGGCGTTCCCGTATCTATTATAAACTGGGATATACGGTCCCGGGCCCTGGGCGTGTCGCAGTGCAAGCAGCCGACGCTGCACCCGCCGAAGCGGACGAAAACCATAGGTGTGCCTACTAAGACCCCTTCGCCCTGAAGGCTGACAAAAACCTCGTCTATGTAACCCTTCAACATAACGAACGTTATTATATACGTTTAAGCGGTTTTTTTCAATATAAACGCTATCAGCCCACGGGACGGACTTTGGCCGCCGCCGCGTGGATACCTTCGACTTCGTTGGTGTAGCGCTCCATCACGGCGAACGCGGTTTCTCCCAGGCTTAAGTTGAACGGCGATAAGTCCGCCGTCTTTACCGGCGCGCCTGCCGCGTCTATATTTACGCCCAGGTGTATCAACGCCGAGACCGGCGAAACCGTCGCGATAGAGACGGTGAGCTTTCCTTCGCCTGCGTAGATATCGTCGCCGTCGCGTCTCAGCCCCGGCCTGTACGACCTGCTGTTCAAATACTCGTATAGGATCGCGCAGAGTAGCCTTTGGTGCCGTACGGCCGTCAGAAGGTCCGTCGCGAAGTGCTCTACGACAAAGTGGAGCATCTTCGCTGCTTTTATATACGTTCCGGCGGCCTTGTCCGCCAGGTCCACGAGGTCGTCGCCCGAGACGTCGCAAGGCCCGACGAACGATACGATGGAGTCGCCCGTTACGCCAAAGTTCCTGTATGCGAAATGGGAATAAAGCTCCGTGTAAGCCAGTTCTTCTTCGTGGAAGTACGTTTTGACCCGTCCGGTCATAAGATCCCTTCAGGTATCGTCTCGTACAAGCTTTCGTACTCGCGAAGTACGCCCGCGTCGGCCATCGCGCCGGCCGTTCGTCGGCAGGACGGGCACAACCCGCACATCCGCTCACGGCCCTCGTAGCACGAGTAGGCCAGCTCGAGCGGAACGGTCAGTTCGACGGCACGTCGGACGATATCGGCCTTCGTCATCTCCGCCGTAAAGGAGAACAGCTCGACAGTACCTTTGGTCGAATATGATAACGCCAGGTTCGCGGCGTCGATGTACTCCCGGGAGTTGTCCGGGAACGAGATCGCCTCCTCGGCGTTGAAGCCGGTTATCAGCAGGGACGCGTCCAGGGCTTCGGCGTACGCGGCGCCGACGGCCACGAAGACGCCGTTGCGGTTGGGTACCCAGACGGCTTCGTCGCTTACGTCCGCGTCGGCCGGGTCGCCGCCGTCGACGATAGCAGGCGGAAGCAGCTCGCCGAACCACGGTAGCTCAATTACCTTGTGACGTACGCCGTAGTATTTCGCCTGGGACGCTGCGGCGTCTAACTCGCGGGCCGCGGCCCGCTGGCCGTAATCGAAGGTCAGGGACAGGGCCGTTTTCGTACGGGCGGCAGCTTCGGCCAGATTAACGGCCGAGTCGAGACCGCCGGACAGGAGTATGACCGACGCGCGGGGTTTCGCTTTGCCGCTATTCATAGTACGTGGCGCCGTAGCGGTCCGACTCGAAGACGGTAACCGAACGGACCGCCGCCGGTGAATCGTTGAACTTGGCTACCAACGCTTTGTAAATAAGCTCGGCCAGGTTTTCGGCGGTGGCGTTGCGGCCGTCGAGAAACTCGTTTTCGCTCAGGTCCGTGTGGTCCAGTCGCCCAATTATCTCGTCCAGGCCCGCCGACAGTTCCTTGAAGTCGAAGGCGATAGCGACGTCGTCGAGCCTGTCGGCGGGGAAGCGTGCGATTACCCGGAAGTTGTGCCCGTGCACTCGTTCGCACTCGCCCTCGTAACCGCGGAGGGCGTGGGCCGCCGCGAAACCGCTCTCTATGCTAAGTTCGTAGGGCATAATGTAGACCGTGTATAAACAGCTATAGTACTACCTTCCCCCCCAACCCCGCGCTTCCGGTAAACCGCTTCTGTATTATCGCCGAGAGCTTGCGGGCCTTGTCGGCCAGGGTTCGTACGGTCCCGTCGTTGTTTATGACCACGTGCGCGAGCCGGGCCTTCTCCTCGGGCGGGAGCTGGCTCTCCTGCCGCGCGGTAAAGCCTTCGGGCGCGTACTTCTCGGCGCAGCGTGCCCGCCTCAGGTCCTCGGGAGCGTCCACGCAGACGAGCAGGTCCACGGGCATATCGTCGCCCCACTCGCAGAGCAGGGCCGCCTCGAGAACCGCCGGCCCCGGCCAATACCGCTCGAGGGTTTCTTCGATTAACTCGAACAGCCTCGGGTGGACGATGTCGTTTAACTTACGAAGCGCCGCCTTGTCGTTGAAAACGACGGCCGCGAGGGCTTTGCGGTCCACTTTCCCGCCGTCCCCCAGGATGTCGTCGCCGAACGCGTCCGTCAGCTTTTTGACTACATCCGGCTCCGTTAACGTGTAGTGGCCAAGGATGTCGGCGTAAACTACCGGATAACCGAGTCCGGCCAGTATCTCGATTAGCGCCGTTTTCCCGGCGCAAAGAGAGCCGGTTACGCCCACTACGTACGGCCGTTCGCCCACGCGGTTACTTTACCATCGCCGGCGCCGGAACGCAAGATATATCCTTGCGTTGGGTATTTTCGTATGATAATATCCTTTAAGTGAAAAAGTGGTCGTCCGGTCCGAATCGGGGTAAGGCTTTGTATAAGTCCTGCTGCGGGGTTTTAGTTCTTCTTTTTTTCGCGGCTGTAAACGCGTCCGCGGCGACCATAGACTTCACCGAGAACTTGCTTGCCGATATACCCGGCGACGAAGCCGTCGAGAAGCGCGTGTTCGAGCTGGCCAACGAGAAGCGAACCGAGAACGGTCTTGAGCCTTTGACCTGGGACGACCGTCTCTCGTCCGCCGCCCGGCATCATCTCGTCGAGATGGCGGTGCTCGGTTACTTTACGCACGAGTCGCCCATGCCCGGTTTCGAAGACGTAACCGACAGGGTGTACCTGACCGGCCTGACCGACCGGACCGTCGGCGAGAACCTGGTCGTGACGAACGCTTATGAGAAAGGCGATGAATTATCCGACGCGTTCGTTGAGCTGTGGGAGAAAAGCCCGGAACACAAGAACGAACTACTGAACGGCGATTATAACTATACGGGCGTCGGCGTCCATAAGAACGGCGACAACTACTATTGTGCCCAGATATTCTCCCGGCGGCGCCTGGACTTTGAGGAGCTTACCCTTACCGACGACCGGTCGGGGAGTTATATACTCTCAGGTAAGGGGCGGCTTATAGACGGAGGCGACGCGCTCCGTCTCGCCGACGGCGGCGATCTTACGGAGTTCTCCGTGAAGAGGAGCCGCTTTTCTTTCGAGTATCCGATTGCCGTAGGTTCAGGCGTTCGCGAGATATACTTCTTCGTCGGCGCTACGAGTTCCCACGGGCTTACGATTGACACGGACCGCCCGGCCGAGGAAGCGTTTTTGAAAGATGCTCTTGTCGTTGACTTGACGACCCTGAATGACGCGGGGCCGTAGTTTTATCGGGAGATTTAATGGGGTACAAAGACGACATACCGAAGCTCGCGGTCGAGGTCGCCGAGTTAAAAGAAAAAAGCAACGCGATTATCCTGGTGCATAACTACCAGCGGCCCGAGGTCCAGGACCGGGGCGACTTCGTGGGCGATTCGCTGGGGCTGGCTCAGGAAGCGGCCAAGACCGACGCCGAGCTTATCGTCCTCTGCGGCGTGGACTTCATGGCCGAGACGGCCAAGCTGCTTAACCCGGAGAAGGTCGTCCTGCTCCCCGAGGACCGGGCGCTCTGCCCGATGGCTCAGATGATCGCGCCCGAGGACGTAGTCGAGCTGAAGGCCGAGCATCCGGGCGCTGTGGTCGTTTCGTACGTGAACACGCCGGCGGACGTGAAGGCGGTTACCGACGTCTGCTGCACTTCGGCCAACGCCGTTAAGGTCGTTAACTCGATACCGGCGGAGACGCCGATAATATTTACGCCGGACCGGCACCTGGGCGCGTACATCCAACGTGAGACCGGCCGAGAGAACATGGTAATCTGGAACGGTCTTTGCCCGACTCACGCGTTGATGCAGGCGCAGGACGTAGGACGTGCGAAGGAGGACTACCCGGACGCGGAGGTGGTGGTTCATCCCGAGGCGCCGATGGAGGTAATCGAGTTGGCCGACGTCGTACGGTCCACCAGTGGGATGCTCCGGTACTGCGGCGAGACCGACGCGAAAACCTTTTTAATAGGTACCGAGATAGGGATGCTCTATCCGCTGAAAAAGAAATGTCCCGATAAGGAGTTCGTAATATTAACCGGCGAGCTGGTCTGCCCGACGATGAAGATGACTACTCTCCGAAGTTTACGGGACGCTTTACGCGATATGAAATACGAGGTAACTGTACCGGAGGACGTCGCGGCGGCCGCGCGTAAGTCGATCGAACGGATGCTCGATATCGGACGGGGGAAGGCGGGGTAGTGGTCGGCGGCGGTAAGATATCGTTTCCCGACTACCGGGAGACGTACGACGTCGGCGCTATAGTGCGACGGGCGCTGGCCGAAGACGTCGGCCCCGGCGACGTAACCGCCACAGTGCTGGGTTTAAGCGATAAACCGGCCCGGGCGGAAATAATAGTAAAAGAACCGGGTGTCGTCTGCGGTTTAGGCGTGGCTGCGGAGGTGTTCGTAGTCCTTGATAGTTCGGTGAAGTTCGATAAGAAAATCAACAACGGCGCACGCGTCGGCCCGGGGGATGTCGCCGCGAAGCTGGACGGGCGCGCCGGTCCGTTGCTCGCCGGCGAGCGTACGGCGCTGAACTTCCTTCAGCGGCTGAGCGGCATCGCGACGTTGACGGCCGCTTTCGTTGAAACCGTTGGCCCCGACGGCCCGGCTATAATGGATACCCGGAAGACGGCGGCCGGGCTCCGGGGCTTGGAGAAGTACGCCGTCCGGTGCGGCGGCGGTTTGAACCACCGACTGGGGCTTTACGACGCGATAATGATAAAGGACAGCCACAAGCGTTTATTCGGCGGCGCGGGCGAAGCGGTGGCGCTGGCCCGTGCTAATAACCGGGACGGGCTTCAGATAGTATGCGAGGTAGAAACGGTCGAGGAGGCCGTCGCCGCCGAGGAGGCCGGCGCCGACGTGGTGATGTTCGACAACTTCAAGCCGGCGCAAATCAAGGAAGCTCTCGGAAAGATGGCGGGAAAAGCTTTGACCGAGGTTTCCGGCGGTGTGACCCTGGAGAACGTAGCCGGGTTCGCGGCCCTGGGCGTGGACAGGATATCGGTGGGCGCGCTGACCCACTCGGCCCGGGCGCTGGACGTTAGTATGGAAGTAACCATATAGCGGCAGAGGTATAAGTATGGGGAAAGAGCGAGTTAAGGTACCCGACAAGATATTCTTTAGCATAGGCGAGGTCTCAAAGATAGCCGGGGTGAAGGCCCACGTAATAAGATACTGGGAGACCGAGTTCCCGACGCTGAAGCCGCAGAAACGGTCCGACGGGCGCCGGGTGTACAGGCGCCAGGACATCGAATTGATACTCAGGATTAAGGACTTGTTGTACAAGGAGAAGTTCACGATCGCCGGCGCGCGCCGGCGCCTGGCCGGGCGGGGCCGGACCGCCGAAGCCGACGATTCGCCGACCGGCGTGTTGGACGACGTTAAGCGCGAGTTGACCGAGCTGGCCGACGAACTGGAGGAGGGGTTGAACGGGTAAACGGCTTGATTTTTCGGGACGTTTGTAGTATAGTACGGGTTGTTCGGGGGCGTAGCGCAGTCTGGTAGCGCACCTGTCTGGGGGGCAGGTGGCCGCTGGTTCAAATCCAGTCGCCCCCAATTTTCTCTTTTGTTTTCAGTAAGTTATGTATACGTATTTAATCGGGTAAAAAATATATAAACATTTGGGGCATATGTGTGCCATTATTTACGGCCGAGCGCTTCGAGCGCTCGTCTTTTTTTATCCTCGATAACTTTCAGGTAACGGGCCGTCGTCGTTATTTCCGAGTGTCCTAAAATTTCTTTTACCGTGTTTATATCGGTCCCCAACTCCAGTAAACGCGTCGCGCAGTTATGACGGAACTCCCGGAACTGGAAATCGTCCAGGCCGACGGCTTTCCTGGCCCGGCGGAAACGTTTATAAAAGTCGGTTAAGTGGTCCGATACTTGGCTAGGGAATATATATCCTGGTCGTTTACGTATTGATAGTACCTCATAAGCGGTGTCGTTCAAAGGTATGTATAATTCGGCCCCGTGAAGTTTTGATATGTTCACGGCAAGCGTTCGTTTATTAATGTCGATATCCTCGCCTTTTATTTTTAATACGTCCGACCTCCGCAACCCTGTATTGAAAGCTATCACCGAAAGGTCGTAAAGGAGCGGGTCGTTTTCTTTAGTCCACACGAAACAACGTTCGAGTTAGTGGTAAGTTAGTAGCCGTATCGTTTTAGGTTTCTCGGGTAATTTTTTAACGCCGACCACCGGGTTTTTTTCTACGTATCCGAGGTCGATTAGGAAATTAAAGAAGTGTTTCAGGGTTGTTAGTTCGCGGTTAATCGAAGGGTTACTAGCCGTTTTTAAGCGCTTGGTTATATAGCCTTCTACGTCGGCTTTGGTGATATTTTCAACGGGCAGATCGAAGTACTCTGAGAAATGCCGGACGTGTCTTTGCTTATCGCTTAACGTAGTACGCGCGTTGCGTCCTTCGCAATACTTTAGATACCGTTCGAATAAATCGGGAAGAGGCTCTTGTTTATACGCTTTCCGAACAGGGTCGATACCTAACGCTAATTCTTTTTCTATTTCGTTAGCTTTCAAACTGGCGTTTCGTCTATCAGTAACGCCGAGGCTATAACGGTGCCTTTTACCGTCATAAGAATAAGACACGTACCAGTATGGACTGTTTTTACGTTTGTATATCCTTACACGCATTTTATTCCACCAACCCGCCCATCGAACCAGAAGTCGACGTACCACTTCTTATCGCGTTTGTAGATACGGGCCATCAGCGGTATTATATCGTTCTTAGATGCTTATTAGAATTCCTTAATCAAGTGGCTTATCACGAGACGACTATAACACCAAACGGCGGGTTTCTCAAGGGTTAGGAAAGGGGGATTATTGGGAGGGGTTGACTTAACGAGGATTAAGGGTTATCATTACCCTGGAATTCGCGCCCGTAGCTCAGTCGGATAGAGCAACGGACTACGGATCGGATCCGGCCTAAAAATGCAAACCCTTTAATACCAGCATATTAAAACCTAACCGCCTGAAAAGAGGCGGTTTTTCTAATTCGATAAGTAACGATAACAAACGGTCATTATCGGCAATTCGGGGGATTTCTAACACAAAATTAACACAAAAAACAGGCGTGT
>CBDUXC010000061.1:0-8335 GCA_965371065.1 uncultured bacterium | reverse complement strand
GTATCGGTAACCAGGAGCTCCTCGAGCGGGCTGTTCTTAATCCGCTTGACCGCTTCGCCGACCAGAAGCGGGTGGGTAATCACCGCGCGGACGCTTTCCGCCCCTTCGCCCATTATATACGCGGCCGCTTCCACCAGAGACCCGGCGGTACTGACCATATCGTCGACGATGATAACGTCGCGGCTTTTAACGTCGCCTACGATGCCCATCGCCTGGACGTCGTCGGCGCCTTTGCGCTGCTTATCGACGACCGCGAAGTGGGTCTTTATCGGCTTATCGTTCCCGGCCGCAAGTTCCTCCAGGGCCAAAGCGAAGTGCCGCGCCGGTTTCACGCCGCCGATATCGGGCGACGCGATAGTGACGTTATCGAGACCTTTTTCGTATATCGCTTTCAGAAAAATCGGCTGGGCCGTAAGATTGTCCACCGGGACGTCGAAGAAGCCCTGGATTTGCCCGGCGTGCAGGTCCATCGTCAACACCCGGTCCGCGCCGGCGGTAGTCAACAGTTCGGCGACCAGTTTGGCCGTAATCGGCACTCGCGGCTGGTCCTTGCGGTCTTGCCGCGCATATCCGTAGTATGGGATTACCGCGCAGACGCGCCAGGCCGACGCGCGCTTGAACGCGTCCAACAATATTAAGAGCTCTATCAGGTTCTGGTTCACCGGCGGGCACATGGACTGGATAACGAAGACGAAACGGCCTCGGACGTTCACTTCGATTTTGACCGACGTTTCGCCGTCGGGGAAGTCGACGATAGTACAGTCGGAAACTCCGGTCCCGAGACGTTCGGCGACGTCGGCGGCAAACTTCGGCACCGACCTTCCTACGAATATCAAACGCTCCTCGTTCATCTTCCCTCCGAATCTAATAAAACCGACGCGACCCTTTTTTTTAAGCCTACTTATACCTCTTTTTCGCGTATTTCACAACCGGAGATTTAAACGCCGTCACGTTTATCGCCCGGCAACTTCCTTATACAAATCGCAGTACCGACGTATCATATCTTCTAGGGTGAACTCCGAGAGGACGCGCCGTCGACCGGCCTCGCCCATCGCCCGGCGCTTCTCGCCGTTTTTTAACAACTTCGCAAGTTTGTCGGCGAGGTCGCCCGAGTCGAAAGGCTCGAAGATGAAGCCGGTTTCGCCGTCTACGACGAGTTCGGGGTTCCCGCCCGTTCGCGACGCGGCAACGGGTAACCCGGCGGCCATCGCTTCCATAACGGAAATAGAGAGGCCCTCCGAATAGGAAGGCAAGCAAAATACGTCCGATGCCGCCAGCACCGCCGGAACGTCGCCGCGAAAGCCCGTTAAACGTACGATACCGTTGAGGCCCAACCGCGAAACCTGTTCGGTAACCTCACGTTCCCGCGGCCCCTCGCCTACGTAAAGATACCTGGCGTTCGGGAAATCGGGACGAAGCGCGGCCGCGGCGTCGGTCAACTCCCGGTGGCCCTTGCGGTCGACCGAACCGACAAGCGTAACAACTACGTCTTCGGACGAAAATCCCAAATCGGCTCGTACGGCATCGGCGTCGAATTCGCTTAAAAACGGTTCCGGGTCTATCCCGTTCGGGATACGCCTTATCCGCTCGGCCGGTACCCGGCAGTTGTCGTAAAGCTCGTGAGCGATTTCCTCGGACACGGCGACGTTTACGGTAAAGAACTTCCTGAGTATATAGTTGTAAACGCGGGCCGGTAGGTCGTTCTTGAACTCGAAGGTCGTACCGTCGAGGTTAATCTGGCCGTGGTGCGTGGTTATCGTCGCAGTACGCCCGTCGTGCCCGGCTATGCCGGCGGCCATGTCGGCCCGGCGCGTATGCGTATGGACGACATCTACTTCGTTCTCCCGAATTATCCGCCGGTACCGTGCGACGGCGCCTACGTCCCACTTGGACTTGACTTCGGCGTCGAAAATGACAATACCCGCGTCAAGGAACCGTTCAACGTACGGTTGGGATGCAGGGAGGGCCGCCAACACGTTTACGTCGTGTTCGCGAAGACCTTCGCACAAAGCAAGAACCGTCGCGAGGTTCCCGCCCCACGACGAGTAATTATGAGCCAATAGTACGGTGAGCGGTTTGGGCATTAGTTGGTTTCTTAGCGGACGCTCAAGTTATTATTATCGCGGGAATTACCGATAATAGAGAAACCAATTCGGTTTTTGGACGGACCATACGGTTACTTCCTACTCATACCTCCAAACTATCACCCTGGTTGGCTCGTTGGTGCGAGGGTAATAATATTCGGAGCGGAATACCTCGTTCTCTTTCGTGACGGTTAGAGCACCGCCTTCGCCCTCGTAAACGCGGCAAGGGATGTACAATGAATACTCTTCGTAGTCGCCCGTGTTCACGGGCGCGTCGCCGAACCAGAACGCGTGCTGGACGAAGTAGTCAACGCCGTTTTCGACCAGGTACTCCTCCAGCTCGCCGCGGCGCAGGTACTCCTGATATTCGAAATCGTTGACCATCCCGTCAAGGTTTATCGTCGTACGTTCCGAGTAGTATCCGAAAGCGCCGCAGTCCTTCATCGCGAAGACCGCGTCCTCGGGCGTGTTCTCCCTAGCCCACAACGCCGCGTCGTATATTCGCATCATAGCGCTCCGGTTGATCCGCGAAAGGGAGAAACCTTGTAAACCGACCGCCAGGATACACGCCAATACGAATACGGCAAACGCGAACTTTCGCCGACCACCATTGCGTTTAATCGCGTTATTAATCAAGATAAATAAACAAGCCACGCCCATAATTATTACAGGCAGGGTCGAAGCGAACGCGTACGCGAACAAAGCCCACTTGACGAACAACAGAAAGAACGCGAGGATAGTTACGGCCGGTACTACGAAAACCAGAAGCGGGTACAGGAAACGCTTACGCTGCTCTTCGGTTACGTATTCTTTTCCCAGTAGTAGTACAACGGTAATAAGGGCAACTAAGACCCCGACGTAGTACTCCGCCGTATTCAATGGTAAGTAACGCAGGTTAAACCCGAGCTTCGATAAGTCCCATTTGACTTTCATCATCGAACTTACGGTCGCGAAAGTCCCGAAGTTGTGATAATTCCAAATCAGGAACGGTAAAAGCGCCAGGACCGTAACCAAGCCCGCTAAAAACGCCCCCGAAAAAGCCCTCCAGAACGTCTTTCGGTCAACCGCGCCGTTAACCACTAACGCGACCAGCACGGCCGCCGGAAAAACGAACGCGTCCAATCGGGCCGACACTATTGCCGCGGAGAGCACGCCGAGAACGAGGGAACTCAAAAGCCAATTCCCTGTCGAAATCCCCCTGAACAACTTCGGTATTAAATAGAACGTAAGCAACAAGAGGAAGATAAGCAACCCGCTCTCCATGCCGACCGTGAATATGTGGAAAAAACGCGGGTACAATACTACCAATAAAACAGCGGCTATTAAAAATGGGTGTAGTAATCCTTTAAGTATATTCTTAATCAAAACGAGCGAACCTAATAACAGGAACGCCTGTATGACCACAGTCGCCCGCGCAAGCCCGATCAAACCCAGACCGGGGACCGACGCGAGCCCCGTAAGTACTAACAGCCAGAGCGGGTGGAACCCGTTCGTTTTGTGGAGCCCGTCGAACGTAGCGCCCTTCCCGTCGGCGATGTTTTTCGCTATTTCCAGATAATAATACGCGTCGTCGAACTGGACGTTGACGATCGTCCGCGGTTTATGGAACGCGAACTGAAGAGCGTAAAAGAATATTACGGCGATAATAACCCATATAATAAAGTTACCTTTTTTCTCCAAAAGACCTCCCGTAAGAACTCGCCACCCAAACGTTCCTTCGACGTAAACTGCGTTTTAACGTTACGCCCGGCGTTAATAGAATTTAACGGCCGCGTATCCGACGACCTGATTGTAATCGCCGGACGCTTCGCCCGAGTTCGTGTACTCGATTACTTCACCCCGCTCGGCGCCCAGCGCCCGCGCCGCGACTATACCGACGGCCGCCGGCCAGACGCCGCACATCGTAATACGATTTCGCTGTACCGCATCGACTAGTTGGGCGGCGTCGAGTTTTTCGATCTCCCCCAGTGCTATGCGATCCAGGCGCTCGGCTTCGGCCGCGCCGACGTAGTGGCTCATATCGCTGGACACGACTATTAACACGTCGTCGCTCCGTTCGTTTATAACCGCCGCGATGCCCTGGCCGAATTCAGCGAGGGTTCCCCCGTCCACAGCGTTGAACGCGATCGGGCCGATTTCCGCGTTAGGGTTCACGTATTGGATGAACGGCAAAACGACCTCCAACGAATGCTCTTCAAGGTGGGCGCTCTCGTCCGGCTCGATACCCGAGCAACGTTCGAGAATCGACGCCGAGAGCTCTTCGTCGACCAATACTTCGCCCAACGGCGTTTCCCAAGCTCCGCCGGGCCACAGAGCGTAGTCGGCGCCGACGTCCGTGTGCTTCGGCCCGAGTAAGACAACCCGATCAGGCACCTCGACGGCAGCAAAAAAAGCCCCGCACGTCTGTCCGCTGTAAACGTAACCGGCGTGCGGTACTATTCCGCCTAACGCTTTTTTCGGCCTCCGTTCGCCCATACACACGGCGACGGTTTCCGCCAACGCGTCCCGCCGCCCGGGGTAAAATGTCCCGGCTACTACGGGCCTACGCGTCTTCGTCATTTCGTTATCTCCTCCGTAAAAGCCGATATTTCAACCAGTTCGCCGTCGGTTATCTTCCCGTCGGCCCCGGCGTCGAGTAGCATATCCGCTAGTTCGCGCCGGTCCCGTTCGGCCGTCCCTTCCAGCCTATCCGGTATCCCCGATAGGGTTTTCTCGAGGTTCCGACGCTCCTCTACAGGTACGCCGAAAGCCGCCGTTCGGTGTTCTAAAATAATCCTCGTTAAGGCTCCATTGAAGGTTATTTCGCCGCGGAACGCTTTCAACAACACCTGACCGTCGTACGTCTTTGAGAACGCCAACGCAAAGGCAACAACAAGTGCCGCGGTGGCGAATACGACGACTACGGCGGCTACCCTACCTAGGTACCGACCCCTTCGTTCTTTCGTTTTCATATAAACGCGACCTTTGAATACCCAATTGATTATAATAGCCGTAGTTTCGACGGTCAACGATAAACAGCCGGGCTTTGTTTATATCCAACCCGGTCCGGCGATACCCGCCATCGTCCGTTTAAGGAAACTAGGGGTTTCCGTAGGGCGGGCGTAACGGAAATCGCCTTTTCGGCACCAATAAAGTACGCTAAGCTCCGGAAACCGAATACTCCTTGACTTTGGCCGTTTTTCCGCTTATAATCAATAAAAGTCGATATGGTAAAATATCGAATAAGGAGAATTAATAAATGCCGCTGAAAAACCTAATGATAATGGCGTTAGTATCGGTCTGCTTGTTTCCACCTGCGGCGGAAACCGAGACGAAAGACGTACCGGAGATGATCTGGTTGACGTTGGACCCGGGCGGCCGGCCGGGCGGTATGGGTCGGGCGTTCGCCGGCGTAGCCGACGACGTAAACGCTACGTACTGGAACCCCGCCGGGTTGGGCAACCTGGAGACGAACGAGATAACCGTTATGCACGAGCCCAGGGGCGTAGAGGGCCTCGACGGGATGTACTACGATTATGCCGCCTTCGCCCACCCGACGGAGAAATACGGAACGTTCGCTTTTAGTACGGTATTCCTGGACGCCGGCACATCGGACCGCACCGACGAACAGGGCCGCGTCCTCGGGACTATCCATTCGTACTTTTTCGCGCCGTGGTTTAGTTGGGGGTATCCGTTACTCCCGTCCCTGTCGGTGGGCGCCAGCTACCGAATAGCTTACCAGCACCTCTCGGACGACCCGGGCGCTACTGATACCGCCCACCTCTTCGACTTCGGGATATTGTACAAGACGCCGCTGCCGAAGTTGAACCTTGGCGTTTCTTTCTCGAACATCGGACCGGGTAAAACACGGGTTACCTCCTCCGATACGGAACAAAAGATACCGATGCCGCGGATGTTGCGCGCCGGCGTCTCATACAAGTTCCTCGAGGACGACCTTAACGACCTGCTGGCGACTTTCGAGCTGTCGAAGCTCTTAATGAACATGGGTGACGGTTTTTCCGCCGAGATGGCCCAAGCCGTTTACTCGGGCGGGGGCGAGTACTGGTACGCCGACATCGTAGCCGTCCGTGCGGGTTACTACTACGACAAGACCGGCGAGATTACGGGAATCAACCTCGGTTTCGGCGTTGCGTATTACGGGTTCAGCTTCGACTACGCAAGGGTTCACGAGGGCGATCTGTTCCGAGATAATCACCGTTTCACTGTAGGTTACAAGTTCTAATCCAATGACGGGAATATTCAAGGATTCGACCGGACTTCGTCGGAGCCGGGGGAGGGTCCTCCGGCTTTTGTTATGGGTGTGGTGTGTCGCCGCTTGCTTGGGGGCTATCCGTACCGGCACGTTCAAAATACCCTTCGCTGAAAAACCTAATACCGCCGACGTAACGAAGAAGCTAAAACTTGTCGGAACGTTCGGCGAAAAAGGTTCTTCGGCCGGCCAATACCTCGAACCGAAGGGGCTCTGCTTCGATTCCGACGGGAACTTATACGTCGTTGACCCCGTTAACGCCCGCGTAACGGTGTTCGACCCGTCGGGCGAACCTATTGGCACCGTAGGGCACTTCGGGTGGGACGGCGACGGTTTCGTCCGTCCCCGCGACGTCGCCGTTGACCAAGAGCTTTATATATACGTATCTGACGAGGACCGAAACGTAGTACTACAATTCGACGCGTACGGTAAATTCCTGAAAGCTATTGGCGGTGGAAGCGACTCCGCCGAGCTTTATAAACCCTCGGGGTTGGCCGTAGATAAAATCGGTTACCTCTGGGTATGCGATACGGGCAACCACAAGGTAAAGGCCTTCGATAACGCCGGGCAGGTCGTACGCGAAATCGGCGGGTTCGGTTGGGACGAAGGTAGGTTCAATAACCCCTCGGATATCGCGATCGACAGGCACGGGCAAATCTACATCGCCGACAGCGGCAACTCGCGGGTTCAAGTATTTGATAAATTCGGCAACTTCCTACTCGCGTTCGGCGGGCGTGACGAAGGTCCCGGCCAGATGAACTTCCCGTCCGGTATCTGCCTAGATTCGAAGGGCAACGTTTACGTAACGGATACCGGGAACGACCGCGTCAAAGTTTTCCTATTCGACGGTTCGGTCCTTCTCGCCGAGTACGGGTACTACGGTACGTCCGAGAGCAGGTTGAACCGGCCGACCGGCATCGCCGTGAGCCCGGACGGTTACCTCTTCGTCGCCGATACCTTCAACGACGCGGTTAAGTATTTCTCGATAACACACGAGACGGTACTACTCGAAGTGTGGCACCTCCCGAGGATGGAACCGGCCGATTACGAAGAACCTACGACCGAACCGGGTAGTACCGAAATATTAAGCGACCGCTTCGACGAACTATGGAACGACGGCGCGGCGCCGGACGAAGAAGAAACGCCGCCCGAATAAGTAACGGATACCGGAGATCCCTGCAACGGCGGCGGGGCTTCGGTAAAGACGAAAACGAGTAAAGACCGAAACCCGCGAAAAAACGCCCCTGTTATCGACAGGGGTTAATTTTTAGTTTTGCTAAAATACTTGATACTATTCCTGGTTTCTATCAACGTCGTAAACGTCGCTTGGACCGACGAAACGGTTTCGGGCGCCGTCAGCGTTTCCGACGGGTCGTTCGTTATAGAAAAACCTTCGGCCGGCGAAGAGTACCGATTGCCCCACCGCTTCTTATTCGACGTTTCCGAGACCGTAACCTGCGCCGACGAAATCTGGTCCCGCGGACCCGATTACACCGTTAACTACGACGACGGTTTAATACGTCTCGTACGCCCCGGGCCATACCCCGGCCCCGTCGAAATTAATTATGCTTACCTACCCTACTTTCAGGACGAAGCTTATACGGAAGCCTTCGAAGGCGCAGAGGAAGCCGCGGCGCTCGAACGCATCCGGGAAGGCGGTCTCTCCGATTCGTCCTTCGAGATTTCCGGCTCGAAGACCTTCACCGTTTCCGGCGGAACCGATAAAGACGTGAGCCTGGACCAATCCCTGCGGCTCTCGATAAACGGTAACGTCGCGGACAAAGTCCGGGTAACCGGCGAAATCTCGGACCAGTCGCTGCCGGTCGAGGAAACCGGCGCCACCGAAGACATATCCGAACTCGACAAAATTTCCCTTCGAGTCGAGACCCGAAACCTGGCCGCTACTTTCGGCGACCTGGACCTTTCGGTAAACGGCAGCCGCTACGCTTCGTACGAAAAGCGCGTCATCGGGATCTACGGCGAAGCCGACTACCCCTCAATA
>CBDUXC010000060.1:0-8591 GCA_965371065.1 uncultured bacterium | reverse complement strand
AGGACTGGACGGCCTGGCTTACGCAAGGTATAGTGGACTTCGTCGTCCCGATGGCGTACTCGCGGGACGCCGGTACGGTCGCCAAGTGGGTCGGCGACGGCGTCTCGGTGAAGGGCGACCGTTTCCTCTATGCCGGGATATGGTCTCTCGTCGACGGCGACGGAGAACCTACGTCCGAAACGTATTCGGCGATAACCGGCCGAATTACCGCGTCGCGCGAAGCCGGCGCCGACGGAATCGTGCTTTACTCGTTCACCGGACTCGAGCAGCGCGACGGGTATCTTGCCCGGCGCCTCGGCGAAGGACCGTTCAAGGAGAAAGCCCGGTACCCGGTTATGGTCTGGAAGCGGGCGCCGCGGCCGGGCCGCTACCCGATGGAAGTCGTCGCGCTTAACCTGTCCGGCCGGAAGTTGTACGGCGTAGAAATGCGCGCGGGCGCCCCGCGGAAATACGCGTTCCTGCTGGCCAAGGAGATAAGCGCCTGGACCGACGAACCGGTCTACCTGGTGCCGTCAAAAAGCGACCGCTACCGGGTAATCGCCGGGAAATTCGATAAATCGGCGAGCGCCGAAACCTTGAAAAAAGCGTTAACGAACAAGGGTTATTAATGCGGGCGAAGGTTATAATCATATTAACCGCGGTAACGTTCGCCTTCGCGGTACCGGCGGCGGAGTTGACAATAATCTATACCGGCCCCACCGACGGCATACTCCAGGACTGCGGCTGCAACGAACTGGCCGTCGGCGGCGTCGCCGCCCGGGCGGCGATAATCAAGCAACTCAAATCGAAGTACCCGGCCGCGATAGTCGTGGACGTGGGCGACATGCTCCCGCCTCGGGAAGGCCCCCAGACCGAACTCAAAGCCAAGTACGCTTTAAAAATCTATTCACTATTGGACTACGACGCCGTAAACCTGGGCGACGGCGATTTCGGATACGGTCCCGCGTACGTCGCCGAGTTCCGCGGTCGGTACGGAGTAGACGTCTTCTCAAGCGTACTCAAAGACCCCGAGGAGTACGGTTTGAAACCGTACGTAATCCTGGAGCGGGATGATATAACCGTCGGGTTGGTCGGAACGTTTCACGCGGATCTGTACGACGGCCCGGGCGAACTCCGCACCGAAGACGTAAGCGACCCGAAAGACGCGGCGAAAACCGTCCTGAAAGACCTGGGCGAAAAGACGGACGTACGGATATTAATCGCCCACGCGGGAACGCCGAACCAATGCCGGGTCTTTGCTGAAAAGCTCAAAGGGCCGGCGGACGTGGTCGTCGCCGGCGGTGGCTACGGCCTGGCCCACGGCGGGCTAGACGCCGACGGGACCCACGTTGCGTTCAGTCCGCGGCGGGGCCGCTACGTCGGGCTACTGATTATCGGACTCGACGAAGAAGGCGAAGTTATATCGGTAACAGACGAACTGATTCCAATAACCCTGGGGGCACCCAGGGACGACGCGGTACTCGAGTATATGGAAGAGTACTACGTAAACCTGCGCAAGCTTGTAAACGAGGAGTCGCTGTTGGCCTCGCCCGAAGCGCCGACGCCCCAGGGCTTTGAGTACGCCGGTTCGTCCGGCTGCGCCGCGTGCCACGCGGAACCGTACGAACAGTGGTCGAACACGGAGCACGCCCGCGCGTACGAGACGCTGGCGGAAGTCGGGCGCTGGTTCGACCCGGAGTGCGTCGCGTGCCACGTAACGGGTTACGGATACGTCGGCGGGTTCGCGTCGGCCGAAGAAACGCCGGACCGGACGGGCGTCGGCTGCGAGAGCTGCCACGGCCCGGGCGCGGGGCACCCGGGCGCGGGTACGTTATTTACGCCGGTTACCGAAAACAAATGCCTGGTGTGCCATACCGAAAGGAACAGTCCGGCGTTCGTATATGAAGAGTACGTGGAGTTGGTGAAGCACTAAAGACTGAAACACGGGAGCGTTCTAATCAACGTTTATTGCTAATCTATAATATCCCTTAAACGCCCCCTTAATAAATCGTTAATAGCTTCTTCGTTACCCAAAGCCTTGAATCTTAGAGCGCTTTTTATATCTTCGTCGTCCAAGTATATAATATATTCGTCTTTCCTTAAGTAACCCCTACAGCGTTTAATAAAAAGCGGTTTATCTTTTATAGAACGGCAAACCAGTATACCGAACATCCCCCTTTTAGGGTCAAGCCTCCCCGATAATTGGTCTAATTCCGGATTAGAAGGGTCTTCTTGGTAGTTTTTTGCTTCCGCAATTATATAAGGGCAACGAATCCCGTGGCGATCGGCGAGATCAGCGAAAAAACCAACCCTATCAGTATTATCGAAAGTGACATCAATCCTTTTCCTGCCTTCCAATATCTCGTTCTCCTTTACCGGGTTCCTCAAATTCGGGTAGAATAGTGCTTCCAATATACCTACTATTTTCTTATGGTATTCGTAAGCTCCGTCGCTACCCGGGGTAATCGAATCTAGGTCGTTAATCAATGCCGCGTAATCTAACTCTTCACGGTCTGGCCGTTTATCTTCTAGCTGTTCGTCCGAAATACAAACTAGTTCTGGAATAACAGATGCTTTATATTTACTCAAGACTTCTGGATGCTTTTCACTAAATTCGTACAAGAATTCTTTCGATAAAGGGTACTCTTTCTCTAAATCTTGTTTATCTACTCTCTTCCTACCGTCCTTTAACGTCCTAACTAAGGCGGTCCCCGCTTCTATATGCTCATATTTGAGATACTCTAAAACGAAATGCCGATAGTACTTAGTATATTCGTAAGCTAACGAATACCTAGCGATATATTTCGGTACTAGAATTAATTTCTCCAACCTACCGTCCACTTCTACTAAAGGTAAATCGACGGAACTTTGTTGCCACTCCCTTTCGCCTTTTAGCCAATAGAAACCAGACGGTATGCGGACGGTCTCAATCCCTAGCAAAGAGCATTGGGCAGTCGTATAGTCGATTAAAGGCCCCCTGATAATATTCGTAGCTATATCGGAAATATTATCGTTCGATATACCGGGTATTACCAACTCGCAATCTTGAAGGTCTTTCAATGACCCCGTCAAAACAGCTTCGCTAGAAGCTAGTTTATTATATAACGTCGCTATCTTTTTTACCCCAACGCTTCTTCCTTGAGGTGTACCTTTCGAAAAACCCAAATGGGTTTCGTTAGGTTCGCTTATACCATTAAACAACCGGATAGCTTCAGCGTGTTTACCTTCGCGGATTTTCTTCAATAATAGTTCGAAAAAATCTATTATTAAATTATGACATACTTTCGAAAATACATCTCCCCATATACTTAGAGCGTAGGGGTCAATGAACAATAATATATCGGTTTCTGTCGGTACGTCGACGAAATCTAACTCTGGTTGGGTTAAATTTAATCCGAAGTATTTAGATATTCGCACGCTTATCTCCTTTCATTAACTATTCTACAGCAGTCGAATATAAAAATCAAGCACTATATATAAATCAAGCCTATTCGGCATTCCTGTACTATGAAGAACCCGCCAGAAAGCCGTAAGGCGGTTTAAAAACCCTTGCCGCCGCGCCGTAAGTCCGGTATATTTACCGAAACTATTAACGTCGTAATTATGCGCTATATAACCGTCCTCATACTCATCGCCGCTTCGGGTTCGGCGGCCCGCGACGCCGACTATACCCTCGCCCAGTACCTGATGATCCGGGGGAACTCGAACGGTTCCTTCGTCGCCGACGGCGAAGCGGTGCTGTTCACCAATTCGACTACCGGCGTTAAACAACTATGGCGGATGGACGCAGACGGCGGATGGCCCCACCAGCTCACCTTCTTCGAAGAGGGAATAGACTACTACTACGCCCACCCGATCGAAGACCTGGTGGTATTGGGCGTGGACGCCGGCGGAAACGAGCGTACCCAGCTCTATCTATGCGACACCTGGGGCCGGGACCTCCGCCGCATCACCCACGACGACGGTGCGATCTTCGGTTTCGGTGGCTTCTCCCGCGGCGGCGCCAAGTTCGTTTACGAGTCCAACGAACGGGACGAACGCTACTTCGACGTTTACCTGCACCATATCGAGACCGGCGAACGTGAACTGATACTCGAGAGCGACGACTATAACTCCAGCGTCGGATTTTCGCCCGACGGCCGCTACGTCGCTTTTATACGCCTGTACGACAGCCACAACTACGACCTGTACTTGATCGACCTCGAAAGCGACAACGAGCTGATACTCGCGACGTCCCACGACGGGGATGCCGAGTACGGCATACCCCGGTGGCTGCCCGACTCCAGCGGCTTCTACTTCTCCAGCAACGAGGGCAACGAGTTCGTCGAGCTGGCGTATTACGATATGGCCTCCGGCGAACGGCGTTGGGCCGAACGGCCCGGCTGGGACCTGGAAGACTACTTCGTCAGTTGGGGCGGACGATACCTGGTCTACGAGGTCAACGTCGAAGGGTACGACGAACTCGTGATAAAGGACCTCGCGACCGGCGAAACGGTAAACCCGCCGGAAATGCGTATCGGCCAGTTCTCGACCGTATCGATGACGACCGACGAAACGACGTTGCTTTTCGCCCACAACGGTCCGGACCACCCGAGCGACCTCTTCGTCTGGGACGTCGGTTCAACCAAAGCGCCTGGAAGGATTACGTACGCGTCCCTGGCCGGTATCCCGGAGGAGACGCTACTGTCGCCCGAGCTGATTCACTACGAGACCTTCGACGGTTTGCAGATACCGGCGTACGTTTACTTCCCCCGCAGTTTGGATGAGGTTGAGCGCGCGCCCGTGGTTGTACTGGCCCACGGCGGGCCAGAAGGACAGTACCAGGCCTGGTTCGAGCCGATGGCCCAGTACTTCCTCGACCGGGGCTTCGCGTACGTGATACCGAACGCCCGGGGCAGCACCGGCTACGGTAAGTCGTACGCCCGGCTCGACGACCGGCGCAATCGGCCCGATAACGTCCGGGACTTCGAATACGTAGCCCGATGGCTCGCCGGGCAACCGTGGGCGGACCCCGACCGGCTCGTTATCGTCGGCACGAGCTACGGCGGATATTCGGTTATGGCCTGTCTTACCGAACAACCGGACCTGTGGGCCGCGGGCGTCGAGGTATGCGGGATATCCAACCTCGTTACGTTTCTGGAGAACACCGGGCCGTGGCGCCGGCCCCTTCGAGAATCCGAGTACGGTTATCTGGATACGGACCGTGAGTTCCTGGAGAAGATATCGCCGGTCAACAACGCCCACAGGATAAAAGCGCCGCTGGTCGTCATTCAGGGCGCCAACGACCCGCGGGTGCCGTTGGAGGAAGCCCAGCAAATCGTCGCGGCGGCCCTGGAGAACGGCGTCGAAGTCCTTTACCTCCTCTACGAGGACGAAGGCCACGGGCTGAGCAAATTAAAAAACCGCCTGGACGCGTGGCCGAAAGTTATAGAGTTTCTCAACGACGTACTCGAAGAACGGCAGTGAAATCCGAAGAGGTAAAAAACGCGTTGAAAGCGATCGCCGGCGCGCGGGTCGTCGTACTGGGCGACCTATGCCTGGACGAGAATATTATCGGGCGGGGCGACGCCGTCGCGAAGGAAGCGCCGGTAATCGCGCTTTCGGGCGAACGGCGAGTGTTCGCGCCGGGGCAGGCATCCAACGTAGCGGCCAACTGCGCGGCTCTGGGCGCCGAGACATATATAATCGGAACAGTAGGCGCGGACGAAGCCGGCGAACGGCTCATCGCGATACTGAGCGAACCGGGCGTCAATACCGACGGCGTCGTGATAGACTCAGGCCGACCTACCACTCATAAAATAAAGATAGTCGGTCGGGAACCCCAACGATTGGAGCAGCACCTGCTCCACGTCTACTGGCATTCGGAGGAACCACAAAGCCCGCAAATACTCGCGGCGGTTTACGACAAGTACACGGAAACCGTCGAAGGTTCGGGCGCCGCAATACTCTCGGACTACGGCTACGGCATAGTATCGGAAGAAAATCACGTTAAAAGGGCCGTCGAAACCGCGGGCGGCGCCGGCGCACGGACCGTCTTGAACACCCGAGGCACGCTGCCCCTCGGCGCCGGTTTGGACGCGGTCGTCGCCAACGCGGAGGAAATAGCCGAGGTGGTTCCGTCGGCGGCGAGCGGCCCGGAGGCGCTAATCGACGCAATCCCCGACGCGGCGGACGCCGTCGGCTGCGCGTCAATGATAGTTACCGCCGGGCGCGACGGAATGTATGTCTGGCCCGTCGGCGGCGCCGCCGCCTATCTACCGGCCCTCGCCGAGACCGTCGTTGACATAACCGGGGCCGGCGATACCGTAACCGCGGCGGTGGGGTGCGCGTTGGCCGCCGGGCTGGACGTAAGGACCGCCGCCGGGCTGGCGAACGCCGCCGCGGCGGTCGCGGTCGGTAAAGAGGGGACTTCGACGGCGGAGGAGGAGGAAGTTATAGAGTTCGTTGAACGGTCTATCCGGGGGTAATTGAAACGGCCCGCAGGGGGGCGCGTTTTACGTACGAACTGCTAACGGTTAGTCTTTCCCCTTTGTTATTTCAATAATACTACCTTGACCGCCGCGCTGTTCCTGCCGGCGGTTATATTTATCTATAGCGATATTATATTGAAATGAAAAATAACGATACAACGCCGACTATAATTTGCTCCATGTATTATTTTTACCGTTATTGACCCTTGACATTTAGCCTTAATAGTAGTATATTATTATCGGTAGGGATAAACGGCATTTATACCATTAAACCCTACGCTGAGAGGAGGAGGTATGGAAAGGCTTGGTTTATTAATAATCGCAATATTCCTGGCAACCGCCGTTTACGCCGACGTTATCTACGACGACCAGACCTTTGACTGGAGTGAAACGTCGGATGGTTATTCTATCTACGGCGGCAACGGCTACGAAGTGGCCGACGACTTCGAAACGACCGAAGATTGGACCCTCGAGATGATAAGGTTTTGGAAATTCTACCCCAGTCAACATAATATACGCGTTGATATATTCGGCGATTCACGCATGGGTCCAGGAAGTGCCCTCTTTCAGGAAGAAGTGCCGGCGGGCGATATAACTTGGACGTTAGCACATAGTTCCGATATCCCCGTATATGAAGCGGATGTCCCAATAAGCAGTTTCGACATCTTAGCGGGCACCAGATATTGGTTAGGACTTCAGGCAACAAGTGGGGCTAGTAGTTGCTTCTGGCTAGTTATGCTCAACGAACCGGACTGGTGGGAGAACTGCTACTTTTATGACGGCAGCGGTTGGTACGATTCTTACGACTACTACGGCGAAGCGTCGGCTTGCGAATTCGAGTTACACGGGACGCCGGCGGACGCGGCGGTCGAACCCGCGTCATTAGGCGCCATCAAGGCCGCGTTCGCGGAGTGAAAAAGGCGCGGTCGGTCCCCGCGCCTTCGCTCCTCGTCATTAAATATAATCTTCGAATTACCCGGTTCGTTTGCGACCGTATCGTAAGTTGCCCTACGATTTATCCGTCCCCGTTTTCTCTTCCACCAACCTTATCGCCGCGATTAAACTATCGGCCGTAATAACGTAATCGTGCAGGTCAAGGAACTCGAAGAGCTTTTTTATTTCCGGGCCGAAGTCGACAAAGATTACGTCGCCGCCCAGGCGCCTGGCGCCGCCGGCGGCGTACAAAAGCGCGCCGATCCCGGCGGTGCAGATGAACCCGAGGTCTTTCATGCTTACGACGACCCACGGCGTCTCCGTCGTCGTCGCTTCATCCATAACCTTCGACACCTGTACCGCTTCCTCGATACCTACGTGCCCGCCTATGGCCACGAAGACCACGCCCGGGTGTACGTCCTTCTGGACTTCTATATTAAAAGCCATAATCGACCTCAGTCAACACCTTTCATTTTACTTTCGAGCTCGAGCTTCCTCGCTTCCGTAAAACGGCCGAGCCTCTCCAAAACGGTTATCTTCCACTTCAAAGCCTGTTCGTTGTTCGGGTTTTCGGCGAGTACCGCCTCGAAAGTTTTCAAAGCTCCTTCGTATTCGCCCTTCTCACACGAGGTTATACCTTCGTAAAGCAAATCCTTTTCCCTGTCGACGGTTATCATCGCCCCGACGGCGGCGCGCTTCCGGGCTTTTGCGACGCCTTTGTTTATTATACTCAAAGCCTCTTTCGACGTATCGGTGAGCCGTATGAAATCCAAAACGTCAAGGAATTCCAAAACCTTACGTACCTTCTCTGGGATCGCGACGAAGATAACGTCACCGCCGTAACTCCGCGCGTCCGCCACCGCCATTAAAAGCGCGCTCATACCCGACGAACTTATGAACGATATTTCCGGTAGGTTAAGGAGCATCCACGGACGTTCGTTGCTTATCTCCCGGGAGAAGCACTTCCGTAAACCTTCAGTCTCCTCGACGCCGATATGACCCGCGACTTCTATTATCGTATAACCCTCGTCGGGGAACCTTCCCAGCGTATAATTACACCGCTCTTCGCTCAAATTTAACGCCTCCTTAACCTATATATCCCGAACGGGAACGCGCGAGAAACTCACCAGGACAAACGAAGAACCCACCCAACCCACGGGCGTCGACGTACCTTCCACGCGACCCCACTAATCCGCAAACGGCAGTAAC
>CBDUXC010000059.1:0-8596 GCA_965371065.1 uncultured bacterium | reverse complement strand
GCGATGAACCGGGGTCTTTACTCTATGAGTACCGCTCTTTTCTAGATTACGGCTCTGAACCAGACGTCCGCCGAACTCGTGGACCGTAAACACGTCTTCCTCGTCGGCGGCGGACTCGGGTTCCATAAGCCGATGAACGGCGAACTCAGCGGCATTTACCGCGGCGGCTTTCATTATTACGTTAAAGGCGGATTCGGCATCGCGAGCCACTTTTCCCTGATGGGCGAGTACGGCGAAACGTGGTATCGCGTCGTATTGGAATATAAAGACGATGATAAACGGACTTATAAGTTCCGGTATATATCGGCTGGCGTCCGTTATAACTTCGTATCGGGGGCATATATAATCCCTTACGCTGAAGGGCTCGTTGGCGTAGCGCATTTCCGACATGCGAGGTATATAACTGAACGTGAATCGGCCGTTCAGACGGACATTTTTCCTATAGCTATCGGGACATTTGGAGCAGAATTCTTCATTGGCCCAAACTGGTGTATAGAAGGTTCGATGGAGCTATACCACGTATTCGGCGACGTTTACTTGCAGCCGCAGCTCGAGACCGACCCTAAGAAAAGCCCGTTAGGGCGGAACATAAGACCCTTGGGTTTCCACTTCCGCGGTGGATTTATAATTTTCCTGTAGGGAACTTTCGCGTAATCAAGGATAACCCCGACCGTAAAGCCGGGGTTTTTTATTCGGATAAAGTTAGAACTTCGGCTTTAGTATCCCGATTACGTGCGACTTCGCCAGCCCCGTTCGAGCCAGCAGCCGGGCCGCTTCGAACGATTTATAAACGGTACGCGTAGCCCATCGATATCGTAAACCGAAGCGGCGTAGCTTCAGCTCGTACCCGGGAAAGAGCTGTGCGATTTCTACGGGTTCAAGGCCCCACAGGTATCCGCCGCCCTTTTCCATCGTATCGTACCAAATGATATATCCGTCGGGGCGTAGCACTCTGGTGATTTCGTTCGCCGCCCGCGGCCGTACGCTCGCGGGTTCGAGCACCGACATATACAGGAACAGTACCGCGACGTCGAAGGTGTCGTTCGGGTACGGCAGTGTCGTACCGTCGGTCAGGGTAAAGACAGGACCTTTTATTGTATGGCCGGCTTCGCTTAGGATTTCTATGTCCGCGTCGAACGCGTAAATATTGTCCGCTTCGGCGCCGAGTTCGATTAAAAACCGGGTCTTCTCGCCGTAGCCGCACCCCGCTTCGATGATTTTCTTACGGCTGAGGTCCAGACGTTCGCGTCTGAAAAGGCGCGTCAGTTCCTCCTCGAACATGTGCCGATAAAACAGAGCCAGCGGGTTGACCGGCGACCAGACGTCCCTTTCGCGGATATAATTCCTTTCTTCCGGTTGCAATTATTCCACCGCCGTGACGATGATGCTTTCGAGTAGTTCCCGCTTTCTATTCGATGGTGTTTTCATTATATACATGAAAGTCGGTTTTCGCAATACGGAAGTTGCCTTTAGAGAACTTGCCGGCCCGGCTCCGTTCTAATCTTCTGGATTTCGACGGCCCGTTGTTTTATTATTCGCTCGATGACCGGAACGGTAAAAATCCTCCACCTTGCCGACCTACACCTGGGCGCGAGCGTATACGAAAAACCGGGACGCCCCCGCCTGGCCGAGTTCCTTGCGGCCGTCGACCGGGCGTGCGAGTTGGCGGTGGAGGAAGACGCGGACGCCGTCGTCGTCGCCGGCGACGTCTTCGACGGGTACCGGCCCGACCCCGAAGTGGAGCGGGAATGGGCCGCCCGGGTCTCCCGGTTAATGGACGCGGGCATACCGCTGGCGGTAGTTCTGGGCAACCACGACGCGCCGGCGCGCCGGGGCGCCGCGAGCCACCTGGACGTCTATGACCGCCTGCAGTTGAATTCGGTGCACGTCTTCTCGCTGCCGCAGGTGAAGACGCTCGCGACAAAGTCCGGGCCGCTCCAGGTCGTCGGCGTCCCGTGGCCTTTCCGCGGTAAGTTCTTTGAGCCGGGGGACAGCGCCGTCCCCGAGGACGCCGACATTACCGACCAGGTGGAGAAGATACTGGACGACGTAATAATACCGGAACTAAATCCGGATATTCCGACTGTGCTGCTTGCTCACCTGTGGCTACGAGAAGGGAGTTTGTCGTCGGAGAAGACTTTCGCGGTCGGCCCGGACCCGATTATCCCGGCGTCGGCGGTCGTCCGCGACGAGTTCGCGTACGCGGCCCTGGGCCATCTCCACCGGCACCAGGAAGTGCCGGGGACCGACGGTAGGGCCGTCTACGCGGGAGGGCTCTGCCGTATAAGCTTCGGCGACGAGGCCGTTCCGAAGGGCGCCGTACTAGCCGAAGTATCGACCGGCGCGTGTTCCTGGCGTTTTGTAGAGTTCCCGTCGCGTACGTTCAAGACTATCGCCGTCGAAGTCGAGACGGCCGAGGAAACCGAAGGTAATATCGCCGAATCGGTCGGTTCGTTCGACCCTGCCGACGCTATCGTCAGACTCGTCATACGCGGCCCGGCGGCGGTTCTGTCCGAACTTACACGCGCCGAACTCGCCGCGTACTTCCCGGGCGCGTTCGCGTTCAAGGCCGAGTTCGAGCGGACCGACGAGCGCCGGGCGGCCAGACCGTCCATAGCGGAGGACGCCACCGTCGCCGCGGCGTTGGAACAATACGTGGCGGACCATCGTCCGCCGAAGGGCGTCAAAAAAGAGGAGTTAATAACGACGGCGACCGAACTGGAGCGGCGCGTCGAGGAGGAAGGCGGCGGTCTCGGTTGATCCCTCTTTACCTGAAACCCGAGAACTTCCTGTCGTACGGCGAGGGCCTTGCGCCGCTGGACTTCACGACCTTTAGCGTGGCGTGCCTGTCCGGCCGGAACGGCGCCGGGAAGTCGGCGTTGTTGGACGCGTTTACGTGGGCGCTCTGGGATAAAGCCCGCGGCGACCACGACCAGCTCGTCCGCCGGGGCGCGTTTCGGATGTCGGTCGAGTTGGGCTTCGAAGCCAGCGGTACCGAGTACCGTATCGTCCGTACGTACGATAAGTCCAAACGGCGCCACGACGTTTACCTCCACGAGCGTGACGACGAAGGTTACGTGCTCGTCGCTGAAAAGCCGAGGGAGGTCGCCCGGCAGGTAGAGAGGGTAATCGGCCTCGATTACGACGTGTTTCTGGCCAGTTCCTACCTGCGACAGGGCGACGCCGACCACTTCGTGCGGCTCGAGCGGCGCGATCGGAAGAACGTACTCTTCGAGATACTCGGGTTGGACCGGGTGCTTGCGCTGGGCGACGCCGCGAAGGCCGCGTCCGGCGAGATAAGCGCGGATTTAGACTTCGCGGAGCGCGAACTGGAAGCGGTAAACGAGACCCTGAAGACCGAGCCGGAGGCGAAGGCCCGGTACGCCGCGGCCGAGAAGGCGGACAAGGAAGCGGCGGAAACGACGAAGGAAGTCCGGCGGCGGCTGGAAGAAGCGCGGGCCCGAGCGGAGCGTTTCCGCGCGCTGTCGGACGATTTGAAAAGCGCCGAAGCGAAGCTTGAGTCCGGTACAAAAGGGTTTATCGGCGCCGAGACGGCGGCGGAAAAATACGGGGCCGAGATAACCGAAGCGGAGAAGGTTGCGGCCGATAAAGAGGAAATCGAAGCCGAGTACGGGAAGTACAAAGCCGCGGACGAAAAGCTGCTGGCGCTCGATAACGCGTACCGGCAGCGGAAGGAGCTTGAGGAGGCGGGGGCCGTAATAGAAGCGGCCGCGACCGACCGGCGGGAGGCCGCTCGACGCGAAAAGGCCGGCAAGGAAGCCGAACTGAACGGCGCCGGGGAACGTCTGGCGGAAACCAGGGCCGTATTGAAAGACGCGAAAGATATCGAAACCGGTTACGGGAAGTACCGGCAAGCGTCGTCGCTGGTAAAAGAACTGGAAGCGAAAGCCGACGACGACCGGAAGTTGGAGCGGGGTATCGGCGACGCGAAAGCCGCGCTCGACAGTCGCGTCGCCGGTTTGCAGGCTAATCTCGAGAATGTAGGTAGGCGGTTGGTCGAGCTGGGCGACCCGGGTGCCCGCGCCGCGAAAGCGGAATCCGACCGTAACGAAATCTCCGGAAATTTGAAAAAAGTAGAGAAGGACGTCGAATGTTTAACCGGGTTAAAACGGGAAACGGACGCTGTCGGCGTACGGATAGAAAGAGCACGGGCCCGGGCCGAAGAAGCGTCCGCCGCGGCGCGCGACCTCGATACCCGGGTGGCGGCCGTGGCTTCGGAGGAGGTTGAGGAGTGCCCAACCTGCGAGCGACCCTTTGACGCCGAGAGCCGTCTGGCGGCGATGAAGAAGCTGAAGGAGGAACTGGACGACGAGCGGGCCCGGCAGGCCGAGGCCGAGAACGAAGCGGCCGAGCTGGAAAAGCGCGCCGAAAAACTCGCCGCCGAAGTCAAAAAACTGGCCGAAGCCGAACCGCAGGCGGCGGCCGACGAACTCCGGTCCGGGTTCGGGCGTTTGGAGAAGGTGCTGGAAGCGGCCCGTGCCGAAGTCGCGAAACAAAAGGAACTTACGGCGGAACGGGGGAACGTCGAGAAGGCGATAGGTAAAGAGAAGACCGACGGCGAGTACGCGAAGAAACTCGCGGCGCTCGAGCGAAAACGGGCGGAGTTGGGCTTTTCCGCCAAAACGTTGGAGAAAGCCAGGGCCGAAGAGAAACGCCTGTCTGAGTTCGAGGGGCGGAAGCGTGAGTTGGAACGGGCGGAAAAAGCCGCTGGGGAAATCGAAACCGTTATCAAGAAAATACAGGAAAAGCTTGCTGAACTCGACGGTCGGCTCGCCGGCGACTTCCTTGCCGACGACGGGCGAAGTAAGCTCGAAGACTTGAGGAGTAAGGCCGAGGCGATTAAATACGACCCGAAGGAACGGGAAATTGCCGCCGGAGAAGTGGAGCGCCTGGTGGGGGCGGAGGAACGGCACCGCGAGCTGGTGAAGGCCGAAGCGGCGTTGAAGGGGCTTCGTGAGAGCGAGCGGCTCGCGAAGGAGAAAGTGGCAGGGCTGGCGGCCGACATAGAAGAGGTGTCGGCCGGGATAGATAAAATAACCGAGGAGCTAAAAGGGCTTGAAGGTGCCGAAAAAGACCTGACCGAAGCCGAGAAAGCCGCCGTCGGGGCCGAGGACCGGCGCCTCGCCGCACGGGACGAACTTGCCGCCGCGGCCGAAGGGGTCAAGGCGCTCGAGCGCGCGAAAGAACGGAAAAAGGAAATCGAGGAGTCGACCGGCGAAAAGCAGAAAGCCCGGAAAATTTACGATTACCTGACGGGCGCGTTCGGGGCTAACGGGATCCCGGCGCGGATGTTGGGCCGGGGATTGGCGGAGCTGGAGGAACTGGCCAACGAGATGCTCGTGCGGCTGACCGACGGCCGTTTCACCATAACGCTCGAGACCGAAACGCTCAAGAAGAGCGGCGAAGGTGTAATAGATACTCTCGAGGTGAAAGTTTCCGACGGCGGCGCGCCCCGCAGCTACGAGCTGTTCAGCGGCGGCGAGGCGTTCCGGTGCGACTTCGCCCTTCGGGTCGGTCTCGCGAAGCTGCTCTCCCGGCGGGTGGGCGTACCTCTCCGGTTCCTTATCCTGGACGAGGGCTTCGGGACCCAGGACCCGGAGGGCCTGGACGCGGTAGTCGAGTGCATCAACGAGATTAGCGCCGACTTCGAGAAGATACTGGTAATAAGCCACCTGCCGGAGCTCCGGGACCGCTTCGGCACCCGCGTCGAGGTCACGAAGGACGCCGGCGGGGTTAGTAGGTATGAGGTAATCGGCTGAACCGGTTGAATACTGGAAACTAATGAAAGAAAAGTGTATAATTAAACGTATGGGTAAGTATTTTATAATCCCTGTCGTTGTCTTGGTTGCGTTTTTCAATGACGCGCGCGCGGAAACCGTCGTATATAAAGACGGGATTACTTGGGACGAAATAAGCGAAGACGAACTCGACGGAAGGTCGTATTCGGCTATAGGTTACGACGACGAGGGGAGGATATCGTATAGGGCGGTATTCGGTGAGAACGGGGGACCTTTAGCCATAGAAGGTATCCACCGTATAGAGCATATATATACAGAAATAGGCGAGCCTACTCCCGCGTACTACGGGGTTTCCGGGGAACCTGTTCTCGGCCTTCAAGGTTACCACCGCGAAGAAATAACTTATGATAGCGAGGGTAGAGAAATATCCAGGCGTTATTTAGGCACAGGGGGAGAGCCCGTCGCAAACGATAAAGGTATCCATAGGCACGAAAATACCTTTTACGAAAAAGGTTGGCTTTTATCAAAGGTTTATTACGGGCCGAACGGAGAAGGTGTATGCGATTACAACGGAATACATAAGTACGAATACGTTCGCGATGAAAGAGGGAATATAACGGCCGAAATCGTTTACGGACCCGACGGCAAACCTACGTCTTATCGTCGAGGTATAAAAAAAGGTATCCACAAGATTACTTACGAATACGACGAACAGGGTTTTGTTAAATTTAAGAGTATCTACGATTCCGACGAGGAACAGATTACGAAAGACGGTTGGGTACACCATTCGGAAAGTATCTACGACGAGGAAGGCAACGTTGTTTCTATTAAGCATTTTAGCTTTGACGGTACCCCGATAACCGATAAACAAGGTTGTCACGAATACAGATATATTTACGACGAGGGCGGCAGGAAAACGTCCGAGAGTTATTACGGAACGGACGGTAAGCCGACCGCTGAGCCGAGCGGCTATTGGGAGGGCATCCACAAAATCGAATACCAGTATAACGATAACGGTATCTTAACGGTTAAGTCCTTTTTCGGACCTGGAGGCGAACCCGTAGCAGATATTAAAGGTGTCCATTGTTATGAGAAAACTTATAATGAGCAGGGGAAGGTATTATCGGAAAGTTACTTCGCTCAAGACATGGGACCGACCGTGGACCGCGATGGTGTTCACCGGTATGAAATTACTTACGATAACCTAGGTAGGAGGATTTCGACAAGTATTTTCGGGCTTACGGGTGAACCTACAGTATACCTAGAGAACAAGAATTCGTGCGGAGTTCATAAGACCGAATGGGAGTACAACGAAGGTGGCAAGGAAACATCAAAGTCATATTATGGACGAAACGGCGAAAGAGTGGTCAATAAGAGGGGTTTACACCGCACTGAATCACAGTACGACGGTAAAGGGCGAAAAATATCCGTACGCTATTTGGATTCAAACCTGAAACCTGTAGCAATTTACGAAGAAGGTATCCATAAAATCGAGTTCGAATATAACGTAAACGGGGATATGGTTTCGGAAATATGGTACGATATCAATGGGGAAGTAATCGACCGGTGGGATTACTAATACGGATAATTAACGTAAATCAGCCACGTAATATTACAACGAAAAAAGCGGCGGTCCCACCCGCCGCTTTGACTTTAAGTTGCCTTTCCGTGTTTACCTGAATACCGATTTGACGTTCCCCAGCGACTTCGCTTCGACGTTTAACCCTGAAGAAAAGGTGTAATTGACGAAGGTCCGATTACGGTCGTTTCCTACCGCAGTACAAATATACCGGCGGGACGGCCCAGAACTTCGAAAGGACCGTTTCGAAGGTTTTATCGAGCAACTTGACTTCGCGGTCGGTGAAGTATCGCGCCCGGCGCCAGTCCCAATTATGCTTAAGGGGTCTAAATGCGTTTACGAGGAAGTTGCCGTAGCCGTTCTCTATGAAGCACACGCGGCCGCCGGGCTTCAGGAGGCCGTTTATGTCTTTGGCGAAATCCGGAAGGCCCGGGACCAACACGAGCAACGATTTCGTGAACACCAAGTCGAACGACCGGTCGGCGAGAGCGTCCAGCGACCCGTCGGTTAATACGAACTCGGCCCTTTCGGCGACGCCTAATCGTGCCGCTTCGGCGCGGGCTTTTTTTTCGAACCCGGGCGTCTTATCTACGCCGACGACGCGGGCGCCCAGGAGCGCGAACAGACAAGCCATCTTACCCCGCCGGGTTCCTATATCGAGTACTTCCAAGCCCGCCAGGTCGTGTCCGATGAAGTTGTCCAGGGCGATGCGGACGAAGCGGCGCCACGGCCAGCGGCCCCACTCGACGAAGTAGTCCAGGTGCGCGAGGGGGTTCTCCTTGACGGCTTTATAATCGGTCACGTTTCTCCCGTTCAGTTTCGGCCCGGGCCGCGTCCCAACCGAGGCGGCACGCGTCGTACTTGCCGACGTTGGCGCCGTCGACGCGGCAGACGAGCCCGCCGGTCGTGTAGCACTGCTCCGTCGGTTCCGGGAAGCGTGCCAGCGGGCAGCGTACACAGGTTATCGGTTCGGCGTCCGGCACGGGGGTATATTACAAGGAAGGGGACTTGTTTTCAAGTTAAAGTGGGGAGGCTGTCTGTCCTGGTCTGAAGGTGCGGTTATAGGCCGCGCCGATGAAGAACCCCGCCGTTTACGGCGGGGTTTCAAACCCGTTCGCAAGACCGTTTATTTAAACCCGGAGAAGAACGCGTTCGCTATTAAACCCGCCAGCGGCGGGAAGATGAGCGTGCTCAGGAGGCGGGCGACGGTCAGCTTCCAGCCGAGGATACCCACTTCCATCGGCAGACGCCCGACGGC
>CBDUXC010000058.1:0-8678 GCA_965371065.1 uncultured bacterium | reverse complement strand
CCGGAGGAAATCAGGGTTACGCTGGACCAGATCGAAGGCCGTAAACCGCGGATCGAGTACGTGGTGGACTTCGAACCGGGGGAGACGGTGAAGATAACCAGCGGGCCTTTTGCCGGGTTCCTGGTCGTGGTCGAGGATATCTATCCTGAACGCCAGAAGATAAAGGTACTGGTTACGGTTTTCGGGCGCGGTACTTCGACCGAGTTGGAACTCTCAGAGGTGGATAAAGCCCGGTAAATAAGCGGCAATGGACGGGTAAAGCTATGGCGAAAAAGGTTACGGGTATTATTAAGTTACAGGTTCCGGCGGGACAGGCGAATCCGGCGCCGCCGGTCGGACCGGCTCTCGGCCAACACGGTTTGAACATAATGCAGTTCTGCAATCAGTTCAACGAGGCAACCAAGGACCAGGCCGGTCTAATCCTACCGGTTGTAATAACGATTTATAAAGATAAGAGCTTCACTTTTATAATGAAGACGCCGCCGGCGGCGGTACTGTTAAAAAAAGCCGCCAGCCTGGCGAAGGGGTCGCCTGAGCCTAACCGGGAGAAGGTCGGGACAGTAACGATCGCCAAGGTAAAAGAGATAGCCGAACTCAAGATGCCGGACCTGAACGCGTCGTCGGTCGAAGCGGCGGTAAAAATAATCGAAGGCACGGCCCGGAGTATGGGGATTGAAATAGTATAGGTAAACAGCACCGTACCGCGGTTTGACGGAGATAAAAATGGCGGGGAAGAAGTATAAAGAGTCCGGAACCAAAGTTGACCGGTTGGTCGAATACGGTTTGGACGATGCTTGCCGGTTGGCGAAGGAATGCGCGTACGCGGGGTTCGACGAATCGGTGGACCTGGCGTTCCGTCTTGGCGTAGACCCCAAGCACGCCGACCAGATGGTTCGGGGTTCGGTCAGCCTGCCTTACGGAACCGGGAAGACGCCGGTAGTACTCGTATTCGCTAAGGGCGAAAAGGTAAAAGAAGCCGAAGCGGCCGGCGCCGATTATATCGGTCTTGAAGAATACGCAGAGAAAGTTCAGAAGGGCTGGATCGAGTTCGACGCGGTCGTCGCGACGCCCGACGTAATGAAAGAGGTCGGAAAGCTCGGGAAGGTCCTGGGGCCTCACGGCTTGATGCCCAGCCCAAAGACCGGCACCGTTACGTTCGACGTAGAACAGGTGGTCGACCAGATAAAAAAGGGTAAGGTCGATTATAAGGTGGACAAGGGGGGAAACGTTCATATTCCCGTAGGGCGTGTGAGCTTCGAAGCGAAAGAACTTATCGAAAACGCCGCCGCCGCGATAGAGTCCGTAGTTAAAAACAGGCCCGCGTCGGCGAAAGGCACATATCTGAAACGCTTAACGATTAGCACGACACACGGCCCGGGTATCAGGATAAACCGGCAAGAAGTACAGTTGATGGTCGCCGGATAGCACTACTGCGGTTTGAGGAGTCGGGTATGGCCCTTACTTTGGAACAGAAGAAGAACGCCGTATCTCAACTGGTCGAAGAGTTCGGTCGGGCCGGCGGCGTAATCTTTACGGACTTCCGCGGCGTGAACGTCGACGGTATGACCGACCTACGCCGTGAGATAAGAGAGAAGGAACTGCGGTATTTCGTTTCCAAGCGGACGTTAATACGTCGAGCTTTGAGCGAAACCGATATCGAAGTACCCGACGATTTCCTCGGCGGCGCGACCGGGCTGGTATTTTCCGACGAAGAACCCGTAACGGCTTCCAAGGTGGTCGAGGACTTCCGGAAGGAATTTCCGTCGTTTACCATTAAAGGCGGGATTATGGGGGCCGTAACTTTAGTGCCTGCGGATATAGAATTGCTGGCAGTTACGCCGCCGAGGGAAGAGTTGCTCGCGAAATTAGCTTCGTCTTTGAACGCGCCGATTTCGAACCTGGCGAACGTAACTGCCGGAATCTTAAGGGGCTTCGTGAACGTGCTCAACGCAGTAGCCGAATCCAAAAACGAGGCCGACGAAGGATAGCGATTATAAAAGCGATAAATAACGGCTTTACACTCAAGTAATATCGTACATCCAGTACTAGGAGGAAGTAGAAGTGGCTAAGATAACTAACGATGAGCTGATAGACGTCATTAAGGAGATGACGGTACTTGAGCTTTCCGACTTCGTCAAGGCGGTCGAGGATGAGTTTGGCGTAACCGCGGCCGCGCCGGTGGCGGTGGCAGCCGCGGTCGGCGCCCCCGCCGGCGGGGAAACCGCGGCCGAGGAACAGTCCGAGTTCAACGTTGTCTTGAAGGACGTGGGTGACCAGAAGGTTAAAGTTATCAAAGCGGTTCGCGAAATAACCAGCCTGGGTTTGAAGGAAGCCAAAGAGCTGGTCGAAAGCGCGCCGGTCGCCGTCACGGAAGGGCTTTCCAAAGCCGATGCCGACGCGGCGAAAGCGAAAATCGAGGAGCAAGGCGCTACCGTCGCCGTCGAGTAACTTTACTTTATCTCGGGTTATTGGCAAATCGGAACAATCGAAATCGAATGGATGGGGTTGTCATAAAAGGGATGGCTGGCGGCTTGCCGTCAATCCCTTTTTTGCGCCGTTTTCGCGGCGCCGGTAGACCCTTTGGAGGTGCGGGACATTGTCGGTGGAACGGATAAGTTTTTCGCGGATTCCTGACTCGGTGGAACTACCGAACCTGCTCGACGTACAGAAGAAGTCGTACGCGGAGTTTTTCCAGCATGAGGAGCTTCCCCAGAAACGCCAAGAGGAAGGTTTGGAGTACGTTTTCCGGAACACTTTCCCGATTTACGACTTCAACGACAATTCCTTTATCGAGTTCGTGGATTATACGGTGGGGCTTCCGAAGTTTACTATCACCGAATGTAAAGTCAAGGGAATGACGTACGCGGTCCCGCTGCGGGCCAGGTTCAGGTTGGTCGTGCGGGAGCGGGAATCCGACGACACCGAACCGAAGGTCAAGAACATACTCGAGGAGGAGCTTTACCTGGGCGAAGTCCCGATAATGACCGAGCGCGGGTCGTGTATTATCAACGGCGCCGAGCGGGTGGTAGTGAACCAGCTACACCGTTCCCCAGGTTACGTTACGAAGGAGGTTACCCATTCGAGCGGCCAGATACTTTATTCGGCTTCGATAATACCACACCGTGGTTCCTGGTTGGAAATGGCTTTTGATACTAACGGTAACCTTAACTTCTCGGTGGACCGTACGAGCCGTCGGCCGAAGACGCCGGTTACCGTACTCTTAAAGGCGTTCGGTTACGGCAGCGCCCGGGAGATAGGCGAATTGTATCTGGGCACCGAAAAGGTCGCGCCAACCAAAGAAGTCGTCGGCCGATACTTAACCGAACCGGTCGTTGTTTCGTCCGACGGCGTGGAGACGACGCTGTTTAAGCGTTTCACGCAACTGGAGGAAGCACACCTTGATGTGTTGAAAGATAATGAAGTCAAGAAGGTGACCGTCTTTAAGGACGCCGAAAACATCGAGGCCGCGTCGCTTTTACCAACCTTACAGAAGGACGACGAAAGCAAGGTAAAAACCAGGGAAGACGCGCTAATCAGAATTTACAACGAGCTCAGGCCGGGCAACTTGTCCAGTATCGAAACGGCTGAAAACTACTTCGAGAACATATTTTTCAACCCCAGGCGCTACGATTTGAGCCGCGTCGGGCGGCTTAAGTTGAACAAACGTTTCGGTCTGGGATTCGACTTGGAAGACCGCACGCTTCACAAGGAAGACGTCGTCGAAGCTGTCCGTTATATTCTTAGACTTCACTCAACAGAAGGCGATACCGACGACATAGACCATCTCGGCAACCGCCGGGTCCGGGCCGTAGGCGAACTCCTCGAGTATCGCTTTTTCGTCGGTCTTACGAGAATGGAGCGGGTTATCAGGGAGCGTATGTCGATACTCAATATCGACGAGTGTATGCCTCGCGACCTGGTAAACGCCAAACCCCTGATGAGCGCGATACGTGAATTCTTCGGTTCTAGCCAGCTCAGCCAGTTCCTGGACCAGATAAACCCGTTGGCCGAACTTACCCACAAACGCAAACTTTCGGCGGTGGGGCCGGGCGGTTTGAGCAGGGAGCGCGTGAACTTCGAAGTCCGGGACGTACATTATACACACTACGGCCGGTTGTGTCCGATAGAGACGCCGGAAGGACCGAACATAGGTTTGCTCAATAGCCTGGCTACGTACGGGCGCGTTAACAAGTTCGGGTTTATCGAGACGCCGTACAGGAAGGTGGAGAAAGGTAAGGTCACCGACGAAATCGTTTACCTGGGCGCCGACGAAGAGGATAAGTTCATTATCGCCCAGGCAAACGCGCCGCTGGACAAGAAAGGGCGGTTCGCACGGGACGAAGTGTACGTCCGGGAGAGGGGCGAGTTCTTCCTGGTACCGCCGGAACGAGTTGATTATATGGATATTTCGCCCCGGCAGCTCGTATCCATTTCGGCCTCGCTCATACCGTTCTTGGAGCACGACGACGCCAACCGGGCCCTTATGGGCTCTAATATGCAGCGTCAAGCGGTACCGCTAGTAACTACCGAAGCTCCTTTGATTGCGACGGGGACCGAAGGGCGTGTAGCCCGAGACAGCGGCGTTATGGTAATCGCCAAAGCTTCGGGCGAGGTGGAGAGGGTTACCGCCGACGAGGTAATTATCCGACCCGATACGGCGAAAGAAGACGCTGCGTACGGATGGTTCGAGCCCGACGTTTACGAGTTAAAGAAATATCAACGGACGAACCAGGATACGGCGTTCAATCAGCGCCCGACCGTACGGAAAGGTGATAAAGTCAAAGCGGGTCAGATAATCGCCGACGGCCCGGCGACGCGCGGCGGCGAACTTGCCTTGGGTAGGAACGTCCTCGTGGCGTTTATGCCGTGGATGGGGTACAACTTCGAGGACGCGATACTGGTCTCGAGGCGGCTCGTGGAGGACGACGACTTTACTTCGATTCACATCGAGGAATTCGAAATCGAGTGCCGGGAAACGAAGCTGGGACGTGAGGAGATTACCCGGGACATACCGAACGTCGGCGCCGACGCGCTGAAGAACCTGGATGATAACGGTATTATCTGGATGGGCGCCGAAGTTCGGGCCGGCGATATAATGGTCGGTAAAGTTGTGCCGAAAGGCGAAACTGAGCTCACGCCCGAAGAGAAGCTACTCAGGGCGATTTTCGGCGAGAAAGCGGGCGAAGTCCGGGACGCGTCGCTAAAAGCTCCGCCGGGGATGAGCGGTATTGTCGTTAACGTAAAAATTTTCAGCCGTAAGGAAAGGGAGCACGTAGATTCGAGGACCAGGGCGAAGGAAACAAGGGCGATTAACGTGCTCGAGAAGGAAAAGAACGAGAAAATCGAAGCGGCCCGCGAAATATGCGAAGCCCAGTTGACCAAGTTAGTAGGCGGACAGACCTTCAATTACGACTTAGTGGATGAGCTGTCGGGTAACGTGTTGGCCCGTAAAGGATCAAAGATAACGAAATCGAAATTAAAGAAGTTACTGGGAGGGACGATAGAAAAACGTGTAAGGTACCGGGGCGTTATAGGTCGTAACGTCGCGAAGGTAGTGAGTAGGTACGTCGATTACGCTCACGAGACGTCCAGCAATATAGATAAAGAAATAGACCGCATCCGAAAAGGCGACGACCTTCCGCCGGGTGTTTTAATGATGGTCAAGGTCTACGTGGCCAGGAAGCGGCGCCTGACGATCGGCGATAAAATGGCGGGGCGACACGGGAACAAGGGCGTCGTCGCGAAGATACTCCCGACTGAAGATATGCCTTTTACGGAAGACGGTACGCCGGTGGATATCGTTCTCAATCCCCTCGGCGTCCCGAGCCGTCTAAACGTCGGGCAAATCCTGGAAACTCACTTGGGCTTGGCCGCCGAAAAATTGGGACTGTATTTTGAGTCGCCTATTTTCGACGGCGCCAACGAAGAGCAGATAAAGGAATACGTGAAGGAAGCCGGATACGACGCTTCCGGTAAGGTAACCCTGTACGACGGGCGGACCGGCGAACCGTTCAGCGCGCTCATTACGATCGGATATATATATTTATTGAAGTGGCTGCACCTGGCCGACGACAAGATACACGCCCGTTCGGTCGGGCCGTACAGCCTTGTAACTCAGCAGCCATTGGGCGGAAAAGGCCAGTTTGGCGGACAAAGTTTCGGCGAAATGGAAGTCTGGGCCCTTGAAGCGTACGGCGCTGCTTACACCCTGCAAGAGATGTTAACCGTGAAATCCGACGACGTAATAGGGCGGGCCAGGATGTACGAAGCGATAGTAAAAGGCCGCAACATACCGGAAGCCGAGACGCCGGAATCGTTTAACGTTCTGGTGCGCGAGCTGAGGGCTCTGTGCCTTGACATAACGCCGGAGGAGGTTTAAGCGTAGGTCGATAGGGAATTACGACCGGTAAAGGAGACTGGAGAGTAAATAAAGAACGGGGGGAACCCGTAGGGACGGTGCAACTTTGATCTGGGGCTATTACGATACAGAGAGAAGGAAGAAGAAGGATTTTTCGGCCGTTACGATAGGTATCGCGTCACCCGAAAAGGTCCTTTCGTGGTCCCACGGCGAGGTGAAGAAAGCCGAGACGATAAACTACCGTACGTTCCGTCCGGAGCGCGACGGCCTTTTCTGCGAGCGTATCTTCGGGCCGACGAAAGACTGGGAATGTTCGTGCGGTAAGTATAAGCGCATTAAGAACCGGAACGTCATCTGCGACCGGTGCGGCGTCGAAGTTACCGAGAGCCGGGTACGCCGAGAGCGTATGGGGCACATCAAGCTCATAACGCCCTGTGCCCATATCTGGTTCGTGAAGGGTACGCCCAGTTACATCGCTACGTTATTAGGGTTGCGCGCCAAGGATATGGAGAGGGTGCTCTACTACGCGGCGTACCTGGTCGTCGATCCCGGTCTCGAAGAAACGGACCTGGCAAAGGGCCAGGTATTGACCGAAGAAGAGTATCGGGATGTGATGGGCCGTTTTCCGGGCGAATTCCGCGCGGAAATGGGCGCGCCGGCCGTCCGGGAGCTTCTCACCGACCTGGACCTGGACGCCCTTTCGGCGGAACTGAAGGTTGATCTCGAAGAGACCGGTTCGAAGCAGAAGAGAAAGCAGATTATAAGACGGTTGTCTATCGTCGAGGCTATGAAGAAGTCCGGGAACCGGCCCGAGTGGATGATACTTGACGTATTGCCGGTGCTTCCACCTGACCTGCGGCCGTTGGTCCCCCTCGACGGCGGCCGCTTCGCGACGAGCGACCTGAACGACTTATACCGGACGGTAATCAATAGGAACAACAGGCTGCGCAAGCTCATAGAACTGAAAGCGCCGGACGTTATCCTTTGTAACGAGAAGCGTATGCTTCAGGAAGCGGTGGACGCCCTTCTCGACAACGGGCGCCGGGGTTACGTGGTCCGGGGGATGAACAACCGGCCGCTCAAGTCGTTGTCGGATAACCTTAAGGGGAAGCTCGGGCGTTTTCGGCAGAACCTGCTCGGGAAGCGTGTGGATTACTCGGGCCGCGCGGTGATAGTCGTCGGGCCGGAATTGAAACTACACCAGTGTGGCTTACCGAAGAAGATGGCGCTGGAGTTATTCAAGCCGTTCATAATTCAGAAATTAGAGGAACAGGGTTTCGTCCATACGATTAAGAGCGCGAAAAGGCTCGTCGAACAGGTTAAACCCGAGATATGGGACATTCTCGAGGAAGTCATCCAGGACCATCCGGTGTTGTTGAACCGGGCGCCTACGCTCCACAGGTTGGGTATTCAGTCGTTCCTGCCGGTACTGGTCGAGGGGTCCGCGATTAGAGTACATCCCTTGGTCTGCTCCGCGTTTAACGCCGACTTCGACGGGGACCAGATGGCCGTACACATTCCGATTTCGGTCGAAGCGCAGCTGGAAGCGAAGATGCTAATGCTCAGCACTCGCAATATACTTTCGCCGGCTCATGGCGGTCCGTTGGCGGTCCCGTCGCAAGACATCGTTCTGGGTTGCTACGCGCTGACGAAACCTAAACCGGGCGAAAAGGGCGAGGGTAAATCCTTCGCGAACGAGGACGAAGCGATATTGGCGTATAGCCTTGGCGAGGTCGGGTGCTACGCCCGCGTAAAAGTACGGATGGATGGAGAGATAGTAGAAACTACGATCGGCCGTCTTATATTCAACGACGTTTTACCGACGGGCTATCCTTACGTAAACGAGACGCTGGATAAGAAAAAAGTTGCCAGGGTTGTCGGTGACATTTATAAACATTACGGAAACGCCGAGACCGTCCGCATCCTCGACGATATCAAAGACCTTGGCTTTACTTACGCTACTCTTACCGGGGTTACGTTCGGCATTGACGACCTTTTGGTCCCACCCGAAAAGAAAACGCTGATTGACGAGACGAAAGAAGAAATTTCCAAGATAGAGGAAGTTTACCAGGACGAAGCGATAACCTTCGGCGAACGTTATAACATGGTCATAGACGCGTGGACCCGTACGACCGATCTACTCGGCGAGCTGGTGTTTAAGCAGTTGGGCGAAGACCAGGACGGGTTCAATCCGGTCTTTATGATGGCCGATTCCGGCGCGCGGGGTTCAAGGACCCAGATACGGCAGTTGGCGGGGATACGTGGGTTAATGGCCAAGCCTCAAAAGCGGATTACCGGGCAACTCGGCGAGATTATCGAA
>CBDUXC010000057.1:0-8684 GCA_965371065.1 uncultured bacterium | reverse complement strand
AGGTCGGTAGGCTGAAGCGATAGAAGTAACCCGCCGGGTCGTCCAGTTGCGTCATTAAAGCGTCTATTTCCTCCTGGGTTTCGGGCACGGCTATTGAAGCGATCGACGATACCAGCTTCGCGCCCATGTCCTCCACCTCGTCGGTGGGGCCGAAGCAGCCGCGGCAGGCCTGGCCCGCTACGACGCAGGCGGCTTCGCAGCCGCTCCGGGTCGCCGGACCGCAGCATATAATACCCTGCTCGAGCAGGCACATTTCCGGGTCGTTCTCGACCAGGTGGATACGTTTTATTTCGGTGATGGTTTTTTCGTCGCTTTTCTCCCGTGGGCATTCATCGCAGACCGTCGATTCGCCGGCGATTACCGCGCCGGGCGGCGGGAGTTTGCCTTCGGCGTACGCCGTTACGGCCGCGATAATCCACTGCGGCTGCGGCGGACACCCGGGAAGGTAGTAGTCTACATTGACGACCTGATTAAGCGCCCGTACGGAGTCGAGAATAGTCGGGATAGTGATAGTCCCTTCGGGTACTTCGTAAGAAGTTTGCGGCCGTACGTTATCGGGGTTCACCGTACTGGGCGAGTGTTCAAAAGCTTGGTAGAAAAGTTCCTCTGTCGTGTAGAAATTGCCCAGCCCGGGGATACCGCCAAGGCCCGAACAAGCGCCGAACGCGATCATAACCTTCGACTTCTGCCGCAGGAGCTTCGCGACGTGCTCTTCGTGGTCGTTTCGAATGGCGCCGTTGAAGAAGGTAATGTCGATAAACCCGTCGTCGTAGCCTTCCACGTCCGTGTACTTAAAGTCCATCGCGCACGGCCAGAAGACGATGTCGCCCAGAGCGGCCACGTCCAAAATCGCCGCGTCTATGTCCAAGACGGCTATTTCACAACCGCCGCAGGACGACGCCCAATAAAAGGCGAACTTGGCTTTATCATTATTAGACATTTGCTACCTCTTCCGCGTGAGCGGGGCTTTCTACGTCCGCCGGATAAACAAGGTCGAGCGGTCCTAACGAGCGGACCTCCTCGGTAAACTCATTCACCACTTCGGCGTATCTGGCGCCTTCGGACGCGCTTATGAACTCGATTCTTACCCGCTTCGGGTCTATTCCAAATTGGCCAAGTACCTTCTTCAAGAGGGATACCCTTCGCATCGCCTTGTAATTACCTTCCTGGTAATGACAGTCGCCGGGGTGTCAACCGCCGACCAGGACGCCGTCGGCGCCTTGCTGGAAGGCTTTCAGGACGAACTGCGGGTCCACGCGCCCTGTACACATAATCCGTATCGGGATCAGGTTCGGTTCATACTTGATACGGGAAGTACCCGCCAGGTCGGCGCCGGTGTACGTACACCAGGTACAGAGAAATCCGATAAGTTTGGGTTCGAATTCGGTCATTATGCAAGTACCCCCTCGATCTGAGACAGTAGTTGCTTATCTTTGAAGTGCCGCTGGTTGGCCGCGCCCGACGGACACGCGCCGGCGCACGTCCCACAACCTTTACACAGCACCGTGTTTACCACCGATATTTCCTTTTCCTCGTCGAACTCTATCGCCGTGTACGGGCAAAGGCTGATACAAAGCTTGCAGCCCGAGCACACGTCTTCATTGATGGATGCGGTAATCGGTTCGATTTCAACCTTGCCCCTATCAATAAGCGAGAGCGCCTGGGCCGCCGCCGCGGAGCCTTGCGCGACCGAGTCCGGGATGTCCTTCGGGCCCTGGCACGCGCCGGCGATGAATACGCCGTCGGTAGTTGTGCTGACGGGCGCTAGCTTGGGGTGCCTTTCCTTAAAGAATCCTTCGGCGCCGCAACTGATGGAGAAGACACGGCGGGTGGCGTCCGCGTCCGCCGTCGGCGAAAGCGCCACGGACAGGATGACCATATCGACCGGGATGCGTCTGAAGGACCCGACGAGGGTATCCTCGCATTGGACTACCAACTTGCCCTCTTCCTCGGGCGTTTCGGCGATGTCGGTAATTTCGGCGCCCCGTCCGCGCACGAAAATAACGCCCTCTTCCAGTAAGCGGTCATAAAACTCTTCGTAATCTTTGCCCGGCGAGCGCATATCTATATAGAACTGGTAAACGTCGGCGTCGCTTTTTTCCTTAATCAAGTGGGCGAACTTAAGCGAATACATACAACACACGCGGGAACAGTAGGTATGGTAGTTTTTGTCCCGGGAGCCGACGCAATGGATTATCGCGATGGATTCGGGTTTTTCGCCGTTCTCCATCAGGACTTCGCCTTCGGTCATACCGTCGGCCCGGCACATCAGTTCGAACTCGAGGCCCGTAACGACGTTCGGAAGCCGGCCGTATCCGTATTCTTTGATCGGCGTCGGGTCGAAGGTCTCGAAGCCGGTGGCGACGATAATAGTCCCTACGTCTACTTCGACCGTTTCGTCCTCGGAATCGAGGTCAATGCATTCTTTCGGGCAAGCCTCCTCGCAGATACGGCATGCGTCCGCGCCGTCGCCGTTCTCCATCTGCTGGAAGTGGATGCAGTCCTCGTGGTGGACGGTTGGCACGTTCGGGACCGCCTGCTTGGTGGCGAACCGTACGGCGCTATTGGACGCGAGTGTCAGTTCCGGATGGATAATCTCGCGGTTGAACCTGTCGTAGACCTTGGCCGAGCCGGTCGGGCAAATGCTGGCGCACGCTCCGCAGGCGATACAATCGGGCGACGGTTGCTCGTACGGCGGTGTGACAAAGCTCTCTCCGCCGCGCTCGGCCATCGAAATCGCGTACGCCTCTACCCTTTGCTCGCAGATACGAGTACATAGACCGCAAAGAATGCAGCGGTCTTCCTTGGCTTCGATTACGCCTTCGGCTTCTTCGCCTTCCGGTTCCGGTTTAGGCGGCGGTTCGAACCGCGACTTATCGATTCCGTACTCGGCGCCCAACTCCTGAAGTATTTCCACCGTCGGGCACTTCGCGAGCAGAAGCTCCAGCACCATCTTACGGGCGTGGCGCACGTCCTCGTCGTCGGTTACGACGGCCATCCCGTTGGTTGCTTCCAGACTACAAGACGTAGTAAGGTATCCGCCGTTCCCGTCTTCGATTTTGACGGTACAGAGCCGGCAGCCGGCGTACGGATCGAGGTAGTCCGAATAACAGAGCGTCGGAATCTCGACTTCGAGCTCCTTCGCCGCTCGATAGATCGTAGTTCCGTCTTCGACTTCTACCGGTTGACCGTCGATCGTTAACTTGACCATCGGGTTCTCCTGCTTTTTATACTAACTAACCGCCGTCGTCGATGTGCCAGTCGCATCTCAGGCATCTCTTGGCTTCGTTTACCGCGGCGGTCGCGTCTATCGTTAACTCGACTTCGTTCGTGTTCTTTATCCGTTCGGCCGCGGCGACGCACGGCATCTCGGGCCTCGATACCAACGTCTCCGCTTCCTCGGGCGAGAGTTGTACCGGTTCCACTTTGTAAGCCGGTTTGGTTACCTCGTAGACGGGCGTCATGTCCTCGCCAAGCAGGTACTTATGTATGGAGCGAGCCGCCTTTTTACCCGCGCCCATGGCTTCGGTTACCGTATCCGGTCCCGTAACCACGTCACCGCCGGCGAAGACGCCCGAAACGTTCGTCGCGAGGGTTTCGGCGTCGACGTCGATAGTATTCCACTTGCTGATGTTAAAGCCGTCGGACCCGGGTAGAAACGAGATGTCAGGTTCCTGGCTTATCGCCGGGAACAGGGTGTCCAGCTCGACCGTGAACTCGGTGCCTTCTTTCGGGACCGGGCGCCGGCGCCCGCTGGCGTCCACTTCGCCCAGCTCCATCCGTACGCACTCGAGAGCTTTGATGCGCCCGTTCTCGGCGATTACCTTCGTCGGGGCGACAAGGAATTCGATGTTGACGCCTTCCTCGATAGCGGCTTCGATTTCGATTTCGTCGGCGGGCATTTCCGTCTTCGTCCTACGATACAGTACGGTTACTTCGTCGGCGCCTGCCCGGAGTGCGCTTCTCGCGGCGTCTATGGCCGCGTTGCCGCCGCCGATAACGCCGACCTTCTTGCCGACGTCGGCTTTCCCGTCGATGTTGAACTCCCTCAGGAACTCGACGGCGTCCTTCACTCCCTCGGACTCTTCACCGTCGATCTTAAGCTTTAATCCTTTGTGAGCGCCGGTGCCGATAAATATGACTTTGTATTCTCTTTGTAAATCCTCGAAAGATACGTCTTTGCCGATAGCCGTGCCGGTCTTGATTTCGACGCCGGCCTTCCGGACCATGTCTATCTCGTGGTTGAGTACGTCTCTCGGCAGGCGATACTCCGGGATACCGGCGTAGAGCATTCCGCCGGCGACCGGCAACGCCTCGAATACCGTTACCTGGTAGCCGAGCAGCGCCAGGTCCCAGGCGCAGCTCAGGCCCGCCGGCCCGGAACCGATAACCGCGACCTTCCCGTTTTTACCGGAGATCTTGGGCGGCTTGTAGCCGTTCCGGCCCTTCTCGGCGGCAAAACGCTTGAGCGCCCGGATGGTTATCGGGTCGCCCGAGTCGCCGGAAGTGCACTTAAACTCGCACGGATGGTGGCACACCCGGGCGCACACGCCGGCGAACGGCGATGCCCGGTAGATTACCTCAAGCGCCTTGTCGAACTTCCCTTCGGCGATGTAAGCAATATAGCTCGACGCTTCCATATCGACGGGGCAGACGTGGTGGCACGGTGACGAAATAATGTCGTCGCAGACCGCGCCGGGGCAACGTTTATATTTAATGTGGGCATCGTACTCGTCGCGGAAGTACATCAACGACGATAACAGGGGAGTGGGAGCCGTCTGCCCGAGGCCGCACAACGAGTTCTCCGCGATGAACTGACCAAGTTCTTCGAGCAGGTCAAGGTCCTCCAACTTACCTTCGCCGGCCGTAATCCTGTCGAGTATCTCGAGCAACCGGGGGATGCCTTCTCGGCAAGGCGTGCACCTACCACACGATTCGTCCCGCGTGAACGTCATAAAGAACTTGGCCATGTCGACCATGCAAGTATGTTCGTCCATTACGATCATACCGCCGGAGCCCATCATCGTGCCGGCCTCGGTCAGGCGGTCGTAGTCTACTTCCAGGCCGAGTAGTTGACCGGGTACGCAGCCGCCTAACGGACTACCGATCTGGACGCCTTTGAAACTGCGTAATCGCTGTACGCCGCCGCCCATATCGAATATTATGTCCCATAGCGGAACGCCCATCGGCACTTCTACGAGTCCCGTGTTTTTTATTTTACCGGCGAGGGAGAAAACCTTGGTCCCTTTACTTCGGTCAGTACCGATGGAACTATACCACTCCGGGCCGCGCTCGATTATAGCCGGGATATTGGCCCAGGTTTCAACGTTATTGACGACCGTAGGTTTGCCGAACAAACCTTTAGTCGCGGGGTAGGGCGGCCTTAACCTTGCGGTACCTCGTTTACCCTCGATCGCGTTAAGAAGCGCCGTTTCTTCGCCGCAGACGAAAGCGCCCGGGTCCTGGGCCAAATGTATGTCAAAATCAAGCCCGGTGCCCATTACGTTTTTGCCTAAAACGCCGTACTCGCGCAACGTATCTATCGCTTCTTCCATCGTGAAATGGGCGTGAGGATACGCGTGACGCAGGTACACGTAACCATCTTGAATATTACCGACGGCGTGCGCGCAGATAATCATACTTTCGAGGACCGAATATGGGTCGCCTTCGACGATGTCCCGGTCCATATAAGCGCCCGGGTCTCCTTCTTCGGCGTTACAGATAACGTATTTCACGTCGCTGACCGCGTCCCTCACGAACTGCCATTTACGGCCGGTCGGGAAGCCGGCGCCGCCGCGTCCGCGCAAGCCGGACTTCGTAACGGCGTCAATTACTTCCTCCGGCTTCATCTTGGTTAAAACCTTTAACAGCGGATATAGACCCCCTCGAGCGACGTACTCTTCCAGAGAAGTGGGTTTAATATAACCGCAGTTCTGAGTCGCTATCTTGAACTGGCCCTTATAAAACCCGACCTCGTCGATAATCGGTACGGCGTCGTACTTACCGTTCGTACTTCCTATTTTATATTTGATTTCCTCGTCTTTAAGGACCAGGTATTCACCTTCTATGCGTAACAACGACCGTCCTTCGACGACGCGACCTTGTTTTACGGCTTCGATCAGTTCCCCTGTGTCTTCGGTAGTAATATTTTTATAAACTACTCGCGGTTCGCCGGGGATCCAAACGTCCACGAGCGGTTCCATCTGGCAGAAGCCTAAACAGCCGGTACGCGCGACCTCGATGTCCATACCCTTCTGTTGAGCCCGGTGAGCGAGGTCTAATAGGACCTCTAACGCGCCTTTGGCAATACCGCACGTGGCCGCACCGACCAATATCCTGGGTTTTTTAGGATACAAGGTATTCAAACCTGTTTTTTTCAGTTTATCGAGGTCCTTTAAGCCGGTTACCTTCATATATCATCACCTTCGAATGCAACGCACTTTCGCGGCTTCTCGCGATATACGCCGCTACGTACCTTATTTATTCGTTTCTTCATCGGCTCTTCGTAATTTCCCGATTATCTCGCGTGCTTTAGCCGACGTGACGTATCCGTGGTATTCATCGCCGGTAACCAGTATAGGGCCGTGGGCGCACGCGCCGAAGCAGTGAACGGCTTCAAGGGAAAATGCGTCGTCGTCGGTAACCTCACCCGGATTTATACCCATTTCAATAACTAGTTCGGTAAGAATCGCGCGGGAACCGCGGACGACGCACGCCGTACCCGTGCAGCATTTTATATGGTTCCGGCCTTGAGCCGTTAACGAAAACCCGTCGTAGTAAGTGACAACGCCGTAAAGGTGGGCTAAAGGAAGTCCTGTTTCTTCGGCTATAGCCGTTAACACTGTTTGGGGTATGAAATTGAACTCGTCTTGGATATCGAGTAACATCCCGATAAGCGTCTTTTCGCCGGTTATATACTGGTCAATAATAAGGCGAGCCGCTTCGTACTTTTCCAGGTCCGTGACGGTTGCCGCTTCCATTTAAAACCTCCTAAAAGGTTTCTCTGACGTGCATCGAATTAGAGCGACCGGGCGACCGGTTTCTTGGCTTCGGCAAGTTTCTTCGCCTTGACCACGCGGTTGTCCACTTCGACGACTTTGAGGTCCGGGTACATAATCGCCGGGCAAGCTTCTATGCAATCGCCGCAAGCGTTGCAGAGTTCCAAATCGACGTGACGGGCTTTCTTCCTGACGGTGGCGGTGAAGTTGCCGATGTACCCGTCTACCTTTTCCACCTCGGAGTACGTAAGGAGCTCGATGTTCGGATGGATACCCACGTCCACCATCCTGGGCGTCAGGATACAGGCCGCGCAGTCCAGCGTGGGGAACGTCTTGTCGAAGAGAGCCATGTGCCCGCCGACCGAGTCCTTTTTCTCGACGAGATAAACCTTCTTCCCCGCGTCGGCGCAGTCGAGAGCCGCCTGCATCCCGGTGATACCCGCGCCCACGACGAGGACCGCCGGCGTAACGGGCACTTCCTCCGGGAAGAGCTCTTCTTGCTCGGCGACCCGGTAAACGGCGCCGGCGACCAGAGCTTTCGCCTTGGCGGTCGCTTCTTCCTTGTCGGTGTGGACCCACGATACCTGCTCGCGGATGTTGGCCATGTCGAATAGGTACGGGTTCATCCCGGCTTCGGCCACGGCACGCCGGAACGTCCGTTCGTGCATTAAAGGCGAGCAAGACGCTACGACGACCCGGGTCAACTTGTACTCGGCGATATCTTCTTTAATGAATTCTTGGCCCGGGTCCGAACACATAAACTGGAACTCCCGAGCGTGAACAACGTTAGGTAAGCCCTTGGCGTATTCGATAACCGCCGGGACGTCAACGGTCCCCAGGATATTGTGGCCGCAGTGGCAGATGTATACGCCTATTCTCGGTTCGTCAGCCATAATTACCTCCGCGTTACGCGGTCGTAACCATTATTTTATCGAGCAACCGGTCGGCCTTTACAGCGTGCTTGTCGAGCGCCAGCTCCTTCACGCTCATCCCCATCGCCAAGCCCACTATCTGGGTGAAATAAACGACGGGAATTTCGTACTCGGCGTTGTAGCGGTCGCCTATTGTACGTTGGTAGTTGTCCAGGTTGAACTGGCAAAGGGGGCAGATGCAAACGATCGCGTCGGCCTCTTTCCGCTTTGCTTCTTCCAGAAGCAGGTGGTTCATCCGGTAGGCGGTCTCGGGTTTGGTCGTAATGAGGGTCCCGCCGCAGCACTTGGTTTTTACCGGGTAGTCCACGACGTACGCGCCTAATTTCGTTAAATAATCGTCCAACATCATAGGCTGGTCGTAGTTATCTATCTCGTTCCTCGGTCTAGTAAGCATACAACCGTAGTACGGCGCTAATTTCAGGGCGGAAAAGTCGGCTTTTATTTTCTCAAGTAAGACCATTTCGTCCACGTCTTTGGCGTAAACGTGGAGAAGGTGCCTTACTGTAACGCCGCCGCTGTAATGGATACCTGCCGCGCCTAAAGCGTCGTTCACGAGGTCGGCGAGTTCCTGGTCATCGTCGCCGTACGTGTTAACCTTATGCAGTACCGAAAAGCAAGCGTTGCAAGCGGTAACGAGCTGGTCACCCATCTGTTCGGCAAGGGCCAGGTTCCGAGCCCCTATAGAAAAAGCTTTGAGCTGGTCGTAGGACATGTAGGCCGTCGTCGTGGTCTCGAGCGGATCGGTCGCGGTGCG
>CBDUXC010000056.1:0-8741 GCA_965371065.1 uncultured bacterium | reverse complement strand
AGCGGAACGTTCGAAAAACCGCAGGTCCAAGCCGAGTTCACTGTAGCGAGCGGCGCCGGTTTCGTACGCGCCTTGCGCAACAACCTGACCGGGTTGGAAGGGAATATAACCTGGGACGAAGCCGGCGTCCGGCTCGGTTCGGAGACCGAACCCGTCAAGTGCGCCCTCGACGACGGTCCGGCCGCGGCGTACGGTCGTATATATATGGACGGTTTGAAAGCGGAATCGCTCGACGTCCACGTTGAACTATCCGATTACCTGGTTAAAGTGCTGGGCGGCATACACGCGAGAGCCGATATCCGTCTGGACGTTACCGGGCCGGCTTCGAAGCCGCTGATAACCGCGGAAGTAGACATCGACAGCGCGTTAATAGCGATACCCTTCGGCGCCGCGGGCGGCGGCGAGACGTACGGCGCCGGCGACGAGCGCGTCGACTTCCTCGCTACGATCAGGGCCGATAGAGGGGTTTGGCTCCGCAACAGCAGCGCCGATATCGAGTTCTCCGTCGATATGGTTGTTAAACGGGAAAACGGACTGACTCTTTACGTGGGCGAACTGGAGGCCGTCCGGGGTAAGTACTACTTCTTACAGCGCGATTTTGAAATCGAACACGCTTACGTCAAGTTCATAGGAGCCGAGGAAATGAACCCGCGGCTCGATATACTAGGCTCAATAACAATACGTGGCGACACATCCGATGCAATGGTCTACATCGAGATTAAAGGTACGATGCAGGAGCCGGAGCTGGCTCTGAGGTCGCCGGAGTACCCGGGGTTGAACCAGGACCAGTTAATGTTGATGCTCGCGCTAAACGTAACCTGGGACGACTACCAAACGACGGCCGGAAGCGACATAGCCAGCAAAGAAACTCGGGAGTACTTCGAGAAATACGCTTTCAACGAAGTCTCGAGGTTGCTCCAACGGGAGACCGGGATAGACGTTTTCAAAATCGAGACGACCGGCCTTACGGGGGCCGGCACCGAAACCGGCGTCGAAGCGACCGTCGGTAAATACGTAACTTCCGACCTCTACCTAACTTACACCGGTCGGTACTCGGAAGAATACGGAACTAAAGAATATGCCCAGGCCGTCGGCGTCGAATACAGGCTTCACCCCGGAATCTACTTGTTCGGCGAAACCGAGATGGAAGAAGAGGAACAGAAATACGGAATCGGCTTAAAATTCATTTACAAATATTAACCGTAACGCCGAGGAGGTAAAAATGCTGGACAAAGAACTGCTCGACATACTCGTGTGTCCCGACTGCAAGGGCGAGCTGGATTACCGGGAAGCCGAAGAGCGGTTGATATGTAAAAAATGCGGCTTGAAGTACCCGGTCCGCGACGGAATCCCGGTGATGCTAATCGAGGAAGCGGAGAAGTAATAAATAACCGTCGGCCGCGAACTTTTCCCGACGACGTATATCCCGTTAGGGTCCGTCGACCGTATAGATAGTATTAGCCGGTCCATCGGGGTAATCGAGCCATTTCCAGAAATTGCATACGGCAAACGCAATTGTATCGTTGTCGCCCCAATCGGCGCCTACGATGGAATCGAGCAATTCATCGTTGTTGCCCGTTAATTGATAAAGCCCGCCGGTTTTTACGTCGCACGTCCACACACTTTCGTAGTCTTTATAGTATCTAGTCATAAGCAGGTATTCTCCGCCGGGCGACCACCCTAATAAACTCCCGAAGGAATCGTCTAATTCGAAAGCTTCTTCCCACACTTCGCCGCCGGGGTCGGTGAAAAACAAGTATTGTTTCACCGGACCGTAATCCCAACCGCCGACGGTAAGTACTTGGAATATATGCTCGCCGTCGGGCCCCCAATAAGCGCCGTACCAATGATACGCCGGCCCGTCAGGAGCCCTACCGCCTATAGAACGGTACTCGATATCGGGAAACCCAGAAATATCGGCTACCGTCAGAGTTGGACCGCTGCCGAAGGCTATTTCCGTGCCGCCGGGCGAGAACGAACCGCCGAATAAACCTTCGTATATCATAGTATTGTCGGAACCGTCGGGTCGCGTTATATAAACGTTATAATAGCCGTGTCCGTCGCTGTAAGATATCCATTTTCCGTCGCTCGACCAATCCTGCGGCTTCGGTTGATAAAGCGTATCGGTCAAACACCGGAACTCCCCAGAGCCCAACTCGTAAACGTACAACCGCCTATCGCGGACATCGCCGGGATAACAACCCTCGAAGGCTATTAAACGGCAATCAGGCGACCAGACGGGCCGCTTCGGGTCGTAAGGCTCCGGCGGTATCAAAACCGTACGGTCGTCGTAAAAGCCGTCCCCCGGCGACGTTCCAGGGTTTTCGCCGCAGCCGACAATACAAGCACATATAATTAATAACGTTAAGCTTGGCGTGATAAGTAGATTTAAACGGGCTTTCTTTTTGGACATAACGGACCCCTCCTTAATCGGACCGCCCCACCAACCGATAACAGCGAGATAAATCTCCGCCGCTAAAAAATCAGACTTATAAGGATTATAAGCGAAAGACCATACTTAATCAAGGTTTACCGACAGCCCGGCTTTCATCGTGATACCCAAGTACTTTACGTCGCTATATTCGTAATCGCCGTCGGGCCCGTGGCCGTAACGTTCCAGAATCCGCGTGAAATGCTTTTCATAAGTAATCTCCGCAAAAAAACCAACAGGTTCCGCGAAAGCTATATCGGTTCCCCCGCCTAAGGATAAAGCTAACGAAGGGTTGTTAACGGGAACGTCCCATCCTCCGTATCCCATTATACCGTAATCGTACCATACGCCGCCCAATCGGACCAACGCGTACGGCGATACGCGGTATTCCCCGAAACGATATTTAACACCGCCGGTTACCTTATGGGTTACCCACTCGTAAACGGGATGTTCTTCGGGAATATGAGGATTCGTCGTGCGGTCCCAATCGAAGTCCGAGTAACGATATTCGGCCATTAAGCTTACCGCGCTTACGTCCCGTTCTGCCCCAAAGAAAAAGCCAACAGCGGCCATATCGTTCCAAGGCGCGTACGAATACCCGAAGCCGCCGTAAAAACCTAAACCGCCGGCGGCGACCGGTACGAACACTACTAATGTAAATAAACGCCCCATAATAAACGCACCTCCTGGAAGGGTTATAACGGTACGTTATAATAGTAGATATCGCAATTGTTATGTTACGCTACTTTTTACGAGCCCGCGAATCTTAATCCCGGAATTCGACGTTACCGATTTACGGTATCTCTTTGATTTCGATAAAATCCCGTTGCAAACCGCCCGCCCGTTTAATATAATAGCGGCGGTTTCTATATACAAGGGGGATTTTGAACCCGGCCGATAGAATCAAGTCTGAGCTCGAAAGCGCCGCGAGAGCGATAGCGGACGCAACCACGGTCGTCGCCGGACCGCTGGCCGAACTGGTCCGGGTCGTCGCCGAGCGCCTGCAGGACGATGGTAAACTCCTCGCGTTCGGCAACGGCGGTTCGGCCGCCGACGCCCAGCACCTGGCCGCCGAGTTCGTCGTGCGGCTCGGAAAAGATAGACGCGCAATGGCGGCCGTCGCCCTCACCACCAACACGTCGGTCCTCACCGCCGGCGCCAACGACTACGGCTACGAAGAAGTTTTCGCGCGCCAGGTGGAAGCGCTGGGGCGGCCGGGCGACGTAGCCCTCGGGCTATCCACCAGCGGGAACTCGGAGAACGTACGCCGGGCGCTGGTACGCGCCGGCGAACTCGGGCTTTTTACCGCCGCGTTCCTCGGCTCCGGCGGCGGCGTTATAGCCCCCGCCGTTGACCTAGCGGTCGTCGTACCGTCGGAAGACACTCAGCGGATCCAGGAAGTACATATCGCGATGTGCCACGCTTTAACGGCCGTAGTCGAAGACATTATCGAAACGCCTTAACCTCGTCTCTGTATCCTCCCGGACCGCCCGGAGGTCTCTTTGAAAGAGAAAATACTCGAAACCTTAGGGAAAATCCCATCGGTAAACGTCCTGGTTTTCGGCGACTTGATGTTAGATCACTTCGTTTACGGGGACGCGGCGCGGCTCTCGCCGGAAGCGCCGGTTCCGATAGTCCGCGTGAAAGACGACGTCTGGCGGCCCGGCGGCGCCGCTAACGCCGCCGTAAACATTAAAACCCTGGGCGCATCGGTTGGCCTTGTAGGCGTCGTCGGCGAAGATTTGTACGGCGAACAACTCCGTACCATAATCGAAGAGCACGGTATAGATACATCCGGTATCCTATCAATACCCGACCGTGATACCACGTATAAAGCGCGGGTCCTCGCGTCCCGGCAGCAGGTCGTGCGGGTCGACCGGGAAACGGCGGACGATATTTCAACGGACACGGAAGACTCCTTAATAAATGCCCTCGCCAAACGCCTCGACGAGGCCGACGCGGTTATACTCTCCGACTACGGTAAGGGATTAATTACGGCTTCCACCGCGGGAAAGGTCATCGAACTGGCGCGGAGCCGGAATAAAATAATCACCGTCGACCCGAAGGACCAACACTTCACGCTATACAGCTACGTAACGTCGCTGACGCCGAACCACTACGAAGCCGCCCGGGCCGTGGGCGCGGACGACGCTCACGCGTTCCGCGAAGAATCCCTCGATAAAATCGGTAGACGCCTCCTCGATATGCTGGAAAGCGACTCGGTCCTCATAACCTGCGGCGAACGCGGAATGGTATTATACGGCTCCGACGGCTCTATAGAACGGGTACCGACAAGGGCCCGCGAAGTCTTCGACGTGGCCGGCGCCGGCGACACGGTAATCGCCGCGTTCACAACCGCGCTGGCCGCCGGCGCGAACCACGCGGAAGCGGCTCACCTCGCCAACTTCGCCGCTTCGGTAGTCGTCGGTAAAGTCGGCACCGCCGCCGCGACGCCCGAGGAGGTAACCCGGGCTGTGGAACTTTTCTACGAGAAAGCGGAATAACCGTGCCTTTTCACTTCGCCGACAGGTTGAAAGAAGCAGTCGACGGTAAAGACAGCCGGTTGGTGGTCGGGATAGACCCGGATCCCCAGCTAATACCGCCGGAAGTCGAAGGTCGGACCGCCGTAGATCGCCTCGGCGAATTCGGACGCCGGATAATCGAAAACGTAGCCGATATAGCCGTGGCCGTTAAATTCCAGTCGGCGTTCTACGAAAGATTCGGGCCGCCGGGTATAGAAACGCTCGCCGCGCACCTGGAAGTAACCCGCGGCCTGGAACTTACTACTATCCTGGACGCCAAGCGGAACGACATAGGTAATACGGCACGGGCGTATGCGGCCGCGTACCTTGGACCGGATGCAGCGATGCCCTTCGACGCGCTTACCGTATCGCCTTATCTGGGAGTGGACAGTCTCGAACCCTTCGCCGAAGCGGCTGCGGAAACCGGCCGAGGCGTATTCGTACTGGTTAAAACCTCCAACCCGGGGGCCGCCGACTTCCAGGACGTAGAATCCGCCGACGGCGGGCCCCTGTATCTACGTGTCGCCGAAGCGGTCGCCGACCTCGGGAAACTCGATATAGGTAAATGCGGATATTCGTCCGTAGGCGCGGTATGCGGCGCGACGTACCCGGGACTACTCGCCCGACTCCGCGAAGCAATGCCCGAACAGATATTCCTCATCCCGGGCGTCGGCGCCCAGGGCGGGCGCGCGGCCGACCTGGCACCGGCTTTCGACAACGAGGGTTTCGGCGCGCTGGTGGTCGCGGCCAGAAGCGTTATCTACGCTTACCGGGACCGGGGCGGCGACTACGCCGGCGCGGCGCGAGAAGCGGCGGCCGCCCTCCGGAAGGAAATTAACGAAGCCGCCGCGGTCGGACGCAGATGACTTATTCTATCTTCGAATACGTCTGCCACCAGCTCGCGGACCGAACTCTAGCCGTCGGCGGGCTTTATCTTCCTTGCTGCGCCCGCTGCGCCGGGATATACTTCGGGTTCGCGGCCGTCGCGGGGTATCACCTCTTCGTTTACAGGAAAGGGTTTAAGCTGTGGCCGAACCGTTGGCTCGCGGTATTCGCGCTGGCGGTGTTAGCGATTAGCTTCTCCGAGTACGCCGCGACGTGGTGGTTCGGCCTGTCCGACGGGCTCGCCGACTACCCGCGGTTCGTTTTAGGCCTTTCGTTGGGGTGGACCGGCTTCGTTCTCCTCGCGGCGTGCATCACCTTCCTGCAGTTCCCGAAAGACAACCGACCGCGGGATACCCTGATGGAAGCTCTGCCGGGTTTCGTTCTGTGCCTGGTCGTCGGGGTTCTTCCTTTGACCAACTCGAAACCGGCGTGGTATCTACTTTCCTGGACGGCGGCCGCCGGGATGGTATTGTTCTACGGGTTCTTCAACTATTTCCCGGTTGCGCTTCTGATAAGGGTTACCGGATGGAAGCCGGGAGCGGCGGGTTACGCCTTTATCACAGTTGTTATAGCGGCGGCCCTCGTCGGTGAATGGTTTTTACACCGAGCATTGTTTGAAGATATAACGAGCGTAATAAGGTCCATCTATAATCTAACCGGGCTTTTCTGACAAAACCGGTTTATTATTGACCGTCGATATGCGGGTTGTTATAGTCGTACCGAACCTGAGCAAATGGAAAAAGGCACGAAATCGGGGACCGGCGGTTTCAAGGGCAGAACCTGGTGGTTTCGCCTCCAGAACCTCCTGGCGGACTCGGTAACCGGGCTTCCGACGCTGACCGGTAAATTGGGCGACGTACGGGAAGCGCTCGAAAAACACGGCGACCTCGGTTTATTATACGTAAACGTCCCGCGCGGCGTCGAGTTGGAAAAGTTATACGGGTGGTCCTTCTACGACGAGTTCCTGAAAAAAATCTCCTCCCTGTTAGCCGAATTCAAAAAAAAGCATTTACGGCGGCAAGACTTCCTATTGATTAGGGATATCGAATCGTCCGAATTCGTTTTGTTTATAGCGCCGGACCCGAACGGCGAAATGACCGATTTCCTCGACGAAATAGGCCTTCTCCGGCAACGTTTACTCCAACTCCTTTCGAAAGAACCCTACATTTCCCACGGCCCGATAAAATTAAAAAACGTCCTACACGTCGGTTTTTCCCGGGCGAAACTGGTATTGGTAGAACGCCCGGAAAGGTCCATCCATTACGCGATAGAAGAAGCGAAGCGCCGGACTTACGAAGAAGCGGAATCCGAATCCACGCGCTTTAAAAAACTCCTTCAGAAAGTTATATCCAACGAACAGGTATCGGTACGTTATCAACCGATAATAGAAATGCGGGCGAACCGTACGTTCGGCTTCGAAGCGTTGAGTTACACCGACAACGTACCGGGGCTCGAAGACGCCGAGATGCTGTTCAACCTCGCCGAAGAGAGCGACCTCTCGGTTGAACTGAACAGGCTCTGCAGGCGGCTGGCTTTATCGGGCGCCCGGGGTTGGCCTCTCAACCTGAAGTTGTTCCTGAACACGGACCCTCGGTCGATCGAGGACATCGGACGGGACGATACCGAATTCGTGGGACTTTTACGGGACACGGATATAAAACCGGAATCGGTCGTCCTGGAAATCACGGAACGCTCGGCGATAACGAAGTTGGCCGAATTCAAAGAAATCATCAAGCATTTCCGGGAAATCGGCGTACGTATCGCCATCGACGACGCCGGCGCCGGTTACGCCAGCCTCAACACGATAGCGTCGCTCCAGCCCGATTTCCTGAAATTCGATATGGGTCTAGTCCGCGGCATAGACAAAGACCGGGTGAAACAAGAACTCCTGGCGACCCTGCAAAACCTGGCGTGCAAGGTGGACGCCCGTATAATAGCCGAAGGTATCGAAACCGAAAACGAATACAATACTTTACTCGATATGGGCGTAGAACTGGGCCAGGGTTACTTCATCTCGCCGCCCAGAACTCCGGCCGAACTTAAGCCGTACGTCGCGGGTTAAAACAGGAGTACGTGATGGCGAAGAGAATAATGGTAATCGAGGACGAAGAAAACGTCCGGCTCGTGGTAAACCTGTCGTTGGAAAAAGAAGGTTACGAAGTTGAGTCGGTCGCCACCGGCGAAGAAGCCCTGGAGAAAGTCGTCGACTTCGCCCCCGATTTGATTATACTCGATATAATGATGCCCGGGATGGACGGCTGGGAAGTGCTGGGGTTACTCAAATCGAGCGAACTGACGGAAAAAATCCCCGTCTGCGTACTAACCGCGAAGGACGAGGTACGCGACATGATGTACGCCACTCAAAAAGGCGCGGCCGATTATATAACCAAACCGTTCACGAGAAAAGAACTCGTGGGCCGTGTAGTTATATTATTAGGGACCGGCGGCGGCGAATAAACAACGTCTTCCATGATTACGTTTCAAGGAGCGTAATATGAACCGGATCGCGAGGATAGTTTTTACCGGGTTAATCGCGGGGCTTGCTATATTCATCGTAGGTAACGTCGTCGAAGTACTTTCCTCGTTTATCATACGCGCCCCGGAAACGACGGGAAAACTCGACCTGGCGGCGACTATTCTATTAACTTTCTTATTCGACCTCATCGCAGGGCTGTTCATAACCTTCGCTTACGGTATCGTGAAAAACGGGCTTGCGGCGAACCGGGTTTTCCGGGCTTTAACGTTCGCGGGGGTTTTGGTCCTGGTTAACGTCCTGCCCCGCGCGGCGGACGCGTACGTCGGCGTTCCGATAGATAACGCGGTAGTCGCGTCCTGGCTGGTAAGCTGGGTTCTGGAAGCGGTCCTCGCGGCCTCCTTAATAGTATTACTGTACCCGGGCAAGA
>CBDUXC010000055.1:0-8798 GCA_965371065.1 uncultured bacterium | reverse complement strand
GGGTCGATATGGAGGACTACACCTGCACCGACGACACGCTTCGGCTTTATCGGGAGCTCCGGGCCGACTTCGGCGAACACGTCGGTATCGTCATTCAATCATACCTGCGCCGCACCGTCGCCGACGCGCGGGTCCTGGCCGCCGAGAAGGCGAACGTCCGCTTGTGCAAGGGGATATACGTGGAGCCCCGGCGCGTCAGCTATCGCGACATGGCTTGTATTAACGCCAACTTCGACTACGCGTTGAAGATATTACTAGCCGGCGATTGCTACGTCGGCATCGCGACCCACGACGAGAAGCGCGTCCAGGCGGCTCTCGCGATAATAGACGAGCTGGGCGCCCCCCCCGAGCAATATGAGTTCCAGATGCTACTGGGCGTGGACCAGGAGCTCCGGGACATCATCGTCGAGCAGGGACACAAGCTCCGTATCTACGTCCCATTCGGCCGCGACTGGTACCCGTACAGCACCCGGCGCCTGAAGGAGAACCCGGACATGGCCGGCTACGTCGTCCGCGCGATGTTCAAGAGGTATGAGAAGTAATGGGAACCGATATTAAAAAAGCGATAAGAGCGTTTATAAAAGCGGCTAACTCCGAACTTGCTACAGGCCGACTGGACCTGCACGGGAACGCCAAGAAGAAGGAGACGTGCCCCGACGGTTCCAAGGACGAGAACGTCTTCGATATTATGCAGGGCGTCGCGATATTTTTAGGGGTGAAGTTATGACGGGAATACTTGACAAGGGTAAAGTACCGTGTTATATAGTACGTAGATTACCTCCCCGTCATTGCATGTCAATGGCGGGTAATAACCTCCCCGTCATTGCGCGCCAATGGCGGGTTATTTTTTGGGGGAACTTATGAAACGGGTTTGCGTTTTTATCGACGGCAGTAATTTTTACCATAACCTGAAAAAGGCCTTGGGCGCTGCAAACATAGACTTCTATAAATTCGGAGAGAAACTAACGGAACGTATCCGTACCGAACTATCGGTAGATGCCGAACTCGTTCGGATCTATTACTACAACGCGCCGGTAGATAGGTCGGTTTTTCCGGAGATAGCAAAAGCTCAGCAGCGTTTCTTCAGTGCGTTAATGCATACTAAGAAATTAGAATTACATCTGGGCCGTCTGGAGAAGCGGGATATTATTTGCCCCGAATGTAAGGAGAAAGCCAAGGTCGTTTGCCCTAAATGTAGAAAGGAACAAGAGAATACATACGAGGAAAAGGAAGTAGACGTTACGCTTGCCGTTGATATGATACTTGAAGCCGAGAACGATGATTACGATATCGCCGTATTGGTCTCCAACGACGGCGACTTCGCATCAGTATTAAAAGGCGTAAAACATTTTGGGAAGATCGCCGTTTTCGTAGGTTTCAGTAAAACCAGGGCTTTGATGAACGAATCCGACCTTGATGTATTTCTATCGAGAAAATTCTTTTCGCGTATAAGGATAAAAAGGAGATAACTATGCCCGAAATCTACCGCGGTGACGTATACGGCCTGCGTAAACACAAGTACGGGGCCCTCGGGTCAACCGGCGTAACCGATACCGAGTGGATTATACGTGAGGAGATTGACCCGGTCTTCCGTGAGATGACAGCGATACCTTAGCCTGACGGCGCGGTTTCCCCTTGCCCTCCGCCTCCACCTTTGCTACCCTACTACCGTGAGCGACGCGCCTGAGACGTACGACGTAGAGGTCTTCGTAAGCCTGCGGATACCCGACCGTGTGGCGCTGACGGCGCTCAGGACCCTGACGGTCGAAATGGACTACGGCGAGGACCTGATTTCGCTAGAACGGGAAGATTATTACGCGGTGCGGGTTGCCGCCAAAACCCAGGACGAAGCGGTGGAGTACGTCAAGAAGATGGTTGACGAGACGACGATATTCGCTAACCCCAACAAGGAAACCGCCGAGGTCGTCCCGAAGACGCGGCCCGTTTCGAAAGGCGACGTGGTCGCCGTGCTCGTTTACCCTAAGCCGGGCATCAAGTCCGAGAGTTTGAAGGAGCGTCTCGTGCGGTTGGGTTACGATAATGTTGAGTCTATCGGCCGGGGCGTTCTCTGGAAGCTGGAACTGCGGGGCGACGATAAACTGGGCGCCGCCGCCGAGATAGCTGTTACGAGGAGCCGGACCGACGGGCTCCTCTTCAACCCCCACTCGGAGGACTTCGAGATACTGTAATTAGTAAGGTCTTTCGCCGAATAAGGCGCGGCCGACGCGTATAATGGTCGCGCCTTCTTCTATGGCTATCTCGTAGTCGTCCGTCATCCCCATCGAGAGCTCGCGGAACGGCCCGCCGGCGCTCGCTTTCGCTTCGTCGAACAGCGCGGCGAGTTCGGCGAACGCACGCCTTATCCGGTCCGCGTCGGCAGTCAGAGGTCCGACGGTCATCAAGCCCCGCAGGTCGATATTGGGGTACTCGGCGAGTTCGCTGATTACGGTCCCGACTTCTGACGGCGCGACGCCGAACTTGGACGCTTCGCCGCTGGTGTTCACCTCGAGCAGGCAGGGGACCGGCCCGGCCGCGCGTTTATCTATCTCGGCGGCCAGGCGCAGGCTGTCCAGCGACTGGACTACGTCGAAAAGCTCCAGGGCCTTCTTGACCTTGTTCCGCTGGAGATGACCGACCATGTGCCAGGATACGCGCAAGTCGGCTAGTTCCGGGATTTTCACGGCGGCTTCCTGTATCCGGTTCTCGCCGAAGACCCGGACGCCTGCTTCGGCCGCGGCGCGGATTTCGTCGGGCGCGCGCGTTTTCGTTACAACGACCAGGGTAACGTCGGTTGGGTCTCGCCCGGCCCGGGCCGCCGCCGCGGCGACGTTCTCGTTCACTCGTTTCAGGTTATCGGCTATACGCATTCCATATCCCTGTCGGCGTCGCTCGCGTACCAGTTGGCCGCCCATCGCCATTCGCGCGAAGGGTTCGCCCGGGGGAAAACAACCATCGGCGCGCCGCCCGGGGCTGGAAGGAAACCAGCTCGAAGCAGCCGTCCGCGATATGCGCCGCTCGTGTGCGGAAAGACGACGTGCCGTGCGCCTGTACTTCGGGCGAATTCCACGACCGCCGCGAGCAGCGAATAAACCGCGTCCCGGTTCGCGTAAGCGGCGAGCAGGTCACGTATCCACACGCCCTTCGGCGTCGTCTCGGCGACGATGTATCCGTCCGGCTTCTCCGGGTTCGATATCCAGGCGGCGATTTCGCTCGTCCTGTACCCGTACCGCCATTCGAGGAAGGCGCCGGACCGTACGCTGGCGACGCGTCGGTCGTTTTTTACTCTCGCCCATACGGCGTCGATACGTTCGTCGAAGCGGTCGAGTTCCTCCGCCGGTTTTACGTTCCGCGGCGGGTTTAACGGAGAGAAGAAACCATGGTAAACGGAGTTTAGGGCTCTTCGGAGCGGTTCCCCTTCGCCGAAGGGTAATGGCTTTACCCATCTCGTAAGTCGGCCCACAAGCTTGAAGCCGGACCGCCTGTTCGCCGCGAGAGAAATGACATTCGGGAAGCCGTACGTGAACGGTACGCCTTCGGCGACGAGCCACTCGTGGGCTTTTTCCCTGAGCGCGCTATACACCCCTTTGCGGCGATACGCCGGGTCCGTCATCGTGTCGGCCGACTGGTATATCAGCGTTTCGTTCCCGAATATCGAGAACCGGGCCGGGTGGAGCGGGTAGAATCCGATGAGCCGGGAGCCTTCGCGGGCCGCGAAAGCGACCGCCGGCCCCGCCGGGTTCTCGAAGTACTTCCGGCGCCAGCACGCTTCCGACGCTGACGCGTCGAAGACCCGGTTGAACAACTCCCGCGCGTCGAGGATATCGGTTTCGCTTGCCTGAGAATAACCTATGGCCAAGAACCCGCTCCTTTACCGCCTTAGCTTGTAATACAAACCGGAGACGCGCAGCCGAAATATAGGCGGCGGTTCGCCGCCCTTCGGCGCTATTCGTTTAACGGCGAAAGGGTCCGGTTCGTTAGATTCCGGCCCCGCGTCGCTGGCGCATGCCCCGGCGAAACCTGCTTCTTTGAGATACGCGATTATTCCGTCGTTGTAGTCTTCCTGCCGTCCGTTCGGGTAAGCGAACAATCGGGGCCGGACGCCCGTTTCCTTCTCGATTTCGTCGGCGCTTTCGCTGATTTCCGTGAAGGCGTCTTTTCGCGGTACGGACGTCAGTATCCGGTGGCTTTGCGTATGAGTGCCTATTTCCCACCCGTCGTCTCGCAACGTCCGGACGTCGTCCCACGTTAAATACAGCCCGGCCGGCGGTTTGTCGTCCGTACCTGATTGTTTCGCGATATTGTCGATTATCGTATTCCGGTCGGGCGAACGTTTTAGCTTCGCAGTAAGTTCGGCCTGAGCGTTCCAGACGTCGGCTTCCGTTTTTATCTCGTACTCTCGCCCGAGCACCGAAAAGGAACCGCCGATTGACCGCGCGAGCGCGTTCGCCAATCCGTCCCACCAGAGCCAACCCCGGCCCGACACGGGGTCCGTCGTTACGAAGACCGTAGCTGGAACCCCGAGTTCCCTGAGTATCGGCGCGGCGGTCCGGTAGTTGTCGCCGTAGCCGTCGTCGAAAGTCACGGCGAAAACCCGGCCGTCGCCGACTTCGCCCACGACGATGTCGTACAGCGGGACCGGCCGCCTTCGCGAAAGCAGGTACTCGACGTGGGACCGGAACTCACGTTCGGTAACGTCGCGTTGGGTCTTATCGACCACTTTATCGTTGTTCGATAGGACCCGGTGGTACGTCAGGACGACCGGGCGTCGGGACGCGCCCGTCGTCAAACTCCAGGCGAAGTCCGGGCCTCCGTAAGCGCATACGGCGGCGCCGATTCGGTTAATGAGCTTCATCCTTCTTTACGAACGCCCGGTCGAGTATCCCGAGCGCTTGCAGGTTGGCAAGCTCCCGTTCGTCGCAGTATATAATCGCTTTTGACGAGCTTTCCTTGCGGAACCTGAGTTCGGTTTCGTCGTCGGACGTTTTCCTCGTAACGACCGCCCGGTTGCCGTCTTCTACGACGACTATGTCCGGTTCGTCGGCCGCCCGGACCTTGTAAGCCGCCAATAGAGCTCGAATAAACTCCTTGGTTGTTTTTCGCTCCTTCGGCGGATATAGCGGCGCTTTGATGTGCACTTCGGCCACCACCGGCCCCAGCGGCGGCCTTTCGTCCAGTTCAGCGTGTATCTCTACCGGCCGGCCGCCGACGGTAGTTTTTTTCGTTTCAGGTTTATCCTCGTTTCCTTTTTTAACCATACAGCTTGACGTCCTTTTAATCTGTTTTAGTACGATAATACCACCGGCGCGGCGGCGCCGCAAGGGGTTCGGCGCGTGATAGCAACGGCCTGGGGCATTACCGCTTGACTTGTTCGCGAAACCTATTTACAATTGCGCAACCGTTCGGCGGCCGTGTAACGTTTACGTATCTTCCGTTACTTACAGGGTTTAGGGAAATTCGGATTTTTATATGCCCGTTGAAACACTCAACTGGACCGATGAAGGTCTGGAACTGATCGACCAGACGAAGCTCCCCGGCGAGCTTACGTATCTGACGTGCCGAACGCCGGAAGATGTACACGACGCGTTGCGGCGGTTGGTTGTTCGCGGCGCGCCGGCCATAGGCGTCGCGGCGGCTTATGGGCTTTTACTTGGTTTGAAAGGCAAACGTTCATCGCCAAAGGATGATTTCGCCGCGGCGTTGTGCGAGACTGCTGAATACCTGAAGACGGCGCGGCCGACCGCCGTGAACCTTTTCTGGGCGATAGACCGTATGCTCTCGGCGGCCGAAACCGCCGGCGAGTTGGAAGCGCGGGAGCTTTACGGCGTTCTGGAGCGCGAAGCCGATGTTATATGCGAGGAGGACCGGGAGTCGTGCCGACGGCTCGGGTTATACGGCGCCGAGCTCTTAAAAGACGGCGATATAGTCCTAACCCACTGTAACGCCGGCGCGCTGGCGACGGTTGACTACGGGACCGCGCTGGGCGTCGTCTACGCCGCCGTTGAGTCCGGGAAGCGGATATCTGTTTACGCCGACGAGACCCGGCCCCTCTTGCAGGGCGCGCGGCTGACCGCCTGGGAGCTGGGCGAATCGGGCGTCCCGGTTACGCTGATTTGTGACGATATGGCGGCTACCGTAATGGCTCAAGGCCGAATAGACGCGGTCGTAGTGGGTGCCGACCGGATCGCGGCCAACGGCGATACGGCGAATAAAATCGGTACCCTGGGTATGGCGATTTTAGCTCAGTATTATCTGGTACCGATCTACGTAGCGGCGCCGATGAGCACTGTGGACTTTGACGCCGCGTCCGGCGAAGATATACCTATAGAGGAGCGGTCGCCGGGCGAGGTGCGGGGATTCGGCGGGTGCAAGACGGCGCCGGACGGCGTCGACGTTTACAACCCGGCTTTCGACGTGACGCCGGCGCGGCTGATAAACGCGATTATTACCGACAGGGGTGTAGCGCGCTCACTGTTTGAGGAAAGCCTTGCGGCGTTTAAAGAAGAGGAACGATAGGCCGTTCGACAGGTTTATACTTATCGTTCTCGACGGCGTGGGGGTCGGCGCGCAGGAGGACTCGGGCGAATACGGCGACGCCGACGCGGATTCGCTTGGGCACGTAGCGAAAGAAACCGGGCTCAAATTGCCTAATTTGTGCAGGCTCGGGCTCGGGGACGTAAAACCTCGATATGGCTTTTGCCCGAACGGCGAAGTTAACGGTTTTTACGGACGGCTAACTATGGCCGCCGCCGGGAAGGACTCGACCAGCGGGCACTGGGAGCTGGCCGGGCTTAAGCTAAATAAGCCCTTCCCCGTCTTCCCGAAGGGTTTTCCCGACGCTTTAATAAAGGAATTCGAGGGAGCTACGAGTAAAAACGTAGTAGGCAATAAACCGACGTCGGGGACCGAGATAATCGAGGAGCTGGGGCCGGAGCATATAGCGACGGGCGCTTTAATAGTATATACGTCGGCGGACAGCGTCTTTCAGATAGCAGCCCATACCGACGTTATCCCGGAAGAGGAACTTTACGGGTACTGCGAAACCGCCCGGTCGTTGCTTGTCGGCGATTTGGCCGTCGGCCGGGTAATCGCGAGGCCGTTCGACGGTGAACCGGGGCGGTTCCGTCGGACCGGCGGACGAAAAGATTATTCGCTTCCGCCGCCCGGGCCGACAGTCCTGGATTTGCTGGCGGACGCGGGTTACGAAGTGCGAACCGTCGGTAAAATCGATTACCTTTTCGCTGGCAACGGTATAACGAAAACGGTCCGGACTTCCGGGGACGCGGACGGGATTGAAAGGACGGTCGAGCAGATAAGAGAGGGTTTCAACGGCCTATTGTTCGCGAACCTTAACGACACGGACACGGTTTACGGTCACCGGAACGACCCGGGCGGTTACGCGGCGGCGCTCGAAGCGTTTGACGTCGCTCTACCGGATATCGAAAGCGAAATGAAGCCCCGTGACGTACTTCTGATATCGTCGGACCACGGCAACGACCCGACGACGCCTGGTACCGACCATACGCGCGAGCGGACGCCGCTCGTAGGGTGGTACCCCGGTTGGTCGGGCGCGCGAGACCTGGGGACGCGGGGGAGCCTGGCGGACGTAGGGCGTACTATAGCTGACGCATTGCTCGTCGAAGCTCCGCTCGACGGTGAAAGCTTCCTGGATGAAATCGTTAATTAGGATAGCGTTTATCGCGGTAATTACGGCGTCGGTCTGTCCGGCCTGGGCTAACGAAGGCGAGGACGGCGGCGAAAACGCGAACTATTCGTTCGGTTTCGGCTCGTCACGAAATAGAAGGTCCATTGACGGCAGCGTGAGTTATTCCCGTTATTTCACCGGGGACGTTTATTTCAACTTCAGCACGAGCTTAAGAGACGAATATAACTACTACGAAAAACGAAGCATAGAAAACCGCAGCATTAACTCCCAGGTTACTTTCGACCCGGCGTCGCCCTGGTACATAAGCGTTTCGTACCGAAACTCGAAGAACTATAACTACAGACCGCCCGGAATTGATATCGATGAGTATAAAGCTCTGACGGTATCAAACTCTTTATCGTCGAACCTAAGGTACACGTTCCGCGACGACGTCCGGACTTATATGGACGTATCCCTGGGCAAGTCGAAACAGGAATCGATAGTAGCCGGCGAACCCACCACCGATACTTCCAGCGAGACGAAACGAATATCACTCAGGACCGATTACGATTTGACGTCGAATACGGTTCTAAGCGGTACGTACGAAGGGGGCGTTAATAAAAGCACTTTCGTAGGGTCGAGCTACTGGCGAGCTGAGCCTGACCCTCCAGCCAGGGAAGGACGTACCCGCACGAACCGACTGAACGGCTCGCTCAATTCCACCAACGACCTCACCGATTCCGTTTCGCTGGATACGAACCTTAACGTGAACCTCAACGCCGACAGGGACGATATGATACGGGGGTTGACCAAAGACGCGTTATCGGGGTTCGGTTCGGCGTCTGTCGCGTACCGGCCGGCCAGCGAGTTCACGTTCGAGGCCACGTCCAACATCAGCCGTTCTAAAACTTTCTATCCTCATAAAGACGATTACGAAGAAGCTTTCGGGACCCGGATTTTCGATTCTGTTAATAAATCCATCAACAACTCGGCCAGCATAACTATAAGCCCTACGCCCCAGGTATCCACCGACGTCTCGTACGAACGCAACGATTCGGCCCAGCGCCGGTACGAAAACGACGAAATCCTTCCCGACCCGGACATATACCCGGAAGCTATAAACGACATATACGACAAAATTTCGGAAACGGTCCGG
>CBDUXC010000054.1:0-8837 GCA_965371065.1 uncultured bacterium | reverse complement strand
GAGCGTCCTGATGTGCGCGCCGTCGACGTCGGCGTCGGTCATAAGAATTATCTTGTGGTAGCGTACGCCGTTCACGTCGAAGTCCTCGCGGCCGAAGCCGGTCCCCATCGCCGCGATGAGGGCGCATATTTCGGCGTTCTGGAGGATTTTATCCACCCGCGCCTTCTCCACGTTCAAGATTTTCCCGCGCAGGGGTAATATCGCCTGGAAGGCCCGGTCCCGGGCCTGCTTGGCGGACCCGCCGGCGCTGTCGCCCTCGACTATAAAGAGTTCGCATTCGTCCGGGTCAGTGTTCGAGCAGTCGGCGAGTTTCCCGGGTAAATTCGGGTTGTCCAGGGCCGTTTTACGCCGGGCCAGGTCTTTGGCTTTGCGGGCTGCTTCCCGGGCGCGGGCCGCGACCAGGGACTTATGTACTATCTTGCGAAGGACCGGCGGTTTCTGCTCGAAGAAGTCGCAGAGACCCTCGTACACAACCGAGCTGACGATACCCTTTATCTCGCTGTTGCCCAGCTTGGTCTTGGTCTGCCCCTCAAACTGGGGCGACGGCAGTTTGATAGAAAGAACAGCCGTCAAACCTTCCCGGACGTCGTCGCCGGTTAACCCCACGTCGTCGTTCTTGAGCAGATTGTTCTTCGCCGCGTACTCGTTTATCGAACGAGTCAGCGCGGCGCGAAAGCCGGTCAGGTGTGTCCCGCCTTCGTTGGTATTGATGTTGTTGGCGAAGGTAAAAACGCTCTCGGTAAACCCGTCGTTATACTGAATAGCCAGCTCGACAATAACGTCGTCGCGAGTCTTGCTGACGTATATCGGCATGGCGAACAGGGGTTGTCGCGCGCGGTTGATGTGTTTGACGAACGCTTCGATACCGCCTTTGTAGTGGAACGTCTCCTTCCTGTCGGTACGCTCGTCGGTAAAGTTTATCTTCAAGCCGGCGGTCAGGAACGCTATCTCCCGAAGTCGGTGGGTGATAATTTCGTAGTCCATCTCGACGGTCTCGAAGATGTTGCCGTCGGGTACGAACGTTATCTTCGTCCCGGTGCCCTTGACGCGTCCGGCCTTCTTCAACGGCCCTTTTCTTTTACCCCGTGCGAACTCCTGGACGTATTTACGGCCCCCGCGATATATCTCGGCCAGCAGCAGCTCGCTCAGGGCGTTTACTACCGACAGACCGACGCCGTGGAGCCCGCCGGAGACTTTATACGCCTTCCGGTCGAACTTCCCGCCGGCGTGGAGCGTCGTCATGACAACTTCAAGGGCCGGCTTCCGCGTGCCCTTGAGCTTACCGACCGGAATACCCCGGCCGTTGTCTATAACGGTTACGGAGTTGTCCTTGTGGATCATGACGTCTATGCGGTTGCAATATCCCGCCAGGGCTTCGTCGACGGCGTTATCTACGACTTCGTACAGAAGGTGGTGTAGGCCCCGCTGGTCGGTGGAGCCGATGTACATCGCGGGGCGGCGCCGGACCGCCTCGAGACCCTTGAGCACCTTTATATCGTCGGCGTCGTAGCTTTTCTCGGCGGCCGTCTTCTTCGGCCTTTTCGCTTCGGCGGTCTTGGCTTCGGCGGTGGGCGCTTTCTTCGCCGCACCCCCGGCCTCCTTCGGCGCCGGCTTCCTGGAAGCCTTCTTCCCGGGTGCCGTTTTCTTCTCGGTTTTCCTCTTTTTAGGAGCCATATCCGTTAGTTTTATCCCCCATTAAAAAGGCGCTATTACACTAATCCTATATTCACTATATTATACATTAAAAAGGCCGCGATGTCCAGTAAAAACCGAGGAATCCTGGTCGCGTATATATGTGATTATAAAAGAGTTAGGTTATTATCGCTGTAGAAAGTTATATAACGCCGGGCGAGTCGCGTCCGTCCAAAGAACAGCGGCCCTTTCGGGCCGCCGTCTTGGTTTGGGGAGAAGAACGTTTTTCGAACCGTCTTCGCGCTATTTTTTAACACATAGGTCTCCGGAAGTCAAATCGTAGCGCGATTTTTTTGTAAAGGTAATGGTTTTCCGAGTTCGCTGTAACGGTAAATAGTAATACCGCCCGCTTCAACGGGTGGAGTTTCACCTGCGAAGCGTCGACCCCCAGACTTCAGCCTGGGGACCGATACGTACGGTTAAGGGATAATCCTATTGACAAAAGCGCCTTCAGTTTATATCATCCCGAAAAGCGTTCAAAGGAGCATATCAAATGGCTCGATATATAAAACTAATCGTTTTCGTCGCCGTACTTGCCGCCGCGATAGTAGCGGGAATATACAACGTTATCGTCGGCGTGGCCCTGGGTGTGGTCGCGCTAATCATACTGGTTTGGACGGTACTAACATGGACCAAGCCCGGCGTTAAAGTCTTAAAGGGGAGTATCGAAATCGATATTAAAGACCGGACCGGGAAGCTGGCCCGTTTCACTCGGACGCAAACCCTTATCCCCGTAAAGCAAGACATGGTGGACATCCGGGACCGCAACACCTTCACGAAAGGGACTATAGACGACTTCGAACTGTCCGTCGGCGAAGTGGGCGAACGAATGACGATCGGCAAGTACTACATTATCAAGACCGTCTTTAAGCCGCCGTTGCCCAAAGGGAAAGAAGTTACCCGGTCTATCGCCTATAAAATGTTTAACGCGTTCGCCGACGACGAGGTGTCCTTTATGTTCGTGGGCGACTACCCGACCAGGGATTTTACGTTCAGCGTCGGCTTCCCGGAAGACCGCAAGCCCACGTCCCGTAAAGCGTACTCGAAGGACGAAGGCGGTCCGAAAGTGGACGCCCAACTAGCCGAAGAAGACGGTCGGCTCGTCTGGCGTATCGCGCACCTGAAACGGGGAACCCAGTATTACGTGGAATGGTTTTGGTAAAGAGTACAAGAAACGGCGGACTTTCCGTCCGCAGGACCTTTAACGACGGCGGGGATGAAACCCCGCCGCTTCAGTTTATAGGTTGAGGTTATTTCGAACTAGTTGCAGTATCCCTATTCGACCGCTAAACTTACGGGTTTGCGAACGCCGTCGATGTTCAACAACCTTTCGCCGTCGGCGCTCAACAGCGCTACCCGGTCATCGCCGCGGTCGGCGACCCAGACGCCCAACCCGGGCGTGACCGCTACGTCCGCCGGCGTCTCGAAACGGTCCACGGTTAACTCCACGTCGCCACCCGGCGAAATTTTATATACTTTATCGTACGTGGACGCCGCCCAAACGTTCCCATTTTCCGGGTCTACGGCAATACTCCAGGGAAGCTCGACGGCGACCTTCCGCCGCAGGTTTCCGTCGTAGTCCACGGCGATGACCCGGCTTTTTCCGTATTCGGCTATCCAAACTAACTCACGGCCGGCGTCGATCGCAACGTCCCGAGGTTCGTAGAGACCTTTTTTCCTCTTATGTAATACTTCGCCGTCCGGCGATAGATGAAAGACGTCGCTGATACCGCCCACTATCCACGCGGAAACGTCAGGCGCGACGGCGATCGCGTACGGTTCGTGGAAGTCGCTCGTACGCCATATCTCGGACCCATTTTCGTCGAGCAGCGCTACTTGATGGGCGTAAATATCCGCCACCCATAGATTACCGTCACTTCCTACAACCGCCAAGCCGGGCGGCGTCTCCGCTTCGGTGGAAGAATAGGTGTCCGTCGTAACGGTCGGTTGTGGATGTACCACGTCCTCGAGCCGGAGTAATTCCTTCCCCGACGCGGTATCTATACAGACGACGGTATAATCGTATTGCTCAACGAACCACAGGCGCCCGCGCTCGGCGTCCAACGCGAGGGACGCCGGGTTTCTATAGCGGGTTACATCCAGGACTCGTTCGCCGTCGTCGCCGTACAGGCTGATTCCGCCTTCGTACGCGACCCACACGCCGGCCGCGGCCGTCGAAACGAACGCTCCGATTACTAATAATGTCGCCGACGCTTTACGCATCGGTTCCCCAACACCTTTCCGCTTTGTTTAGTAGTAACAGCTGATTTATTATAACAGCGTTTCGGTTACCCGTCAACTCGCTACGCCCATGTACGCTTCCTCGAAATCGGTTACGAACGCGTCCAGCCCGTCGTCGGTTATTGCCGTTCGTACGTCGCCCATTAAGCGTTGGGTAAACGCAATATTATGTATCGAAATAAGACGGTCGGCGAGCGCTTCACCAGCCAGATACAAATGCCGCAGGTAACCCCTCGTGTAATGGCAGCAAGTGTAACAATCGCAGTCCCGGTCCGGCGGTCCGTCGTCCCGTGCATACTCGGCCCGTTGAATATTTAACCTACCATTTCGCGTTAAAACCGAACCGTGGCGCCCTTCCCGGGTCGGAACGACGCAGTCGAACAGGTCGTACCCGCGGGCGACCGCAGCCGGAAGATCCTGGGGCCGCCCGACGCCCATCAGGTAGCGCAGTTTCCGCTCCGGTAATAGTTTCGCCGTGAAGTCGGCGACTGCGAGCATTTTCTTCGGGTCCTCGCCCACCGAAAGCCCGCCGACGCCGTATCCGAAGAAATCCATCGCGACAAGGTCCGTAGCGCTATTCTCACGCAAGTCCTCGTAAAGCGCGCCCTGGACGATGGCCAGCAAACGCTGGTCGTCGCGTTTTTGAGCCTTTACGCTTCGCTCGGCCCACCGCGTAGTTATCTCTACGGCCCGTTCAGCCTCCCCCCTGGGCGTCGGATAAGAAGTGCAGTAATCGAGCTGCATAATCAAATCGCCGCCCAGCTTCTCCTGTATCAGAACTGCTCTCTCAGGCGTCAGTCGGACTTCGGCGCCGTCGATGTGGTTCTTGAAGGTAACGCCGTCGTCGTCTACACTCCGCAGCTCGCCCAGGCTGTGGACCTGGAAGCCGCCGCTGTCCGTCAGTATCGCGCCCGGCCAGCCCATAAACCGATGAAGCCCTCCCAGCGTCGCGACCACGTCCTCGCCCGGCCGCAGGTGCAGGTGGTACGTGTTGGCAACTAATATACGCGTCCCCGTTACCGCCAACTCGTCGGGGGCCACCGCGCGGACGGCGCCCCGGCTCGCGACCGGCATAAACGCCGGCGTCGGCACAACGCCGTGGGGCGTGGTCAACCGCCCGGTTCGTCCGCCGCCGGAGACGGCGTCTATCTCGAACGCGAAATCGGCCATAAACGGCTATTGATCGGTCCGGATTACCGGCAAGTCCCTCTCGAACAGTTGTTTTACCAGGCGGTTCAACAGATTAGCGCCTTGCAACGCCAGTTCGACCAGGGACGCCAGCTCTTTGACACTGAACGGCCGCGACTCGCCCGTAGCCTGGACCTCGACCAGACGGCCCGATTCCGTCGCCGCGACGTTCATATCCACGTCGGCCCGGGAGTCCTCGGCGTAACAAAGGTCCAGCAGTTGTTCGCCGTTCACGATACCGACCGAAACGGCCGCCAGCCCTTCGCGTAGCGGTACGTTTCCTTCCGAATCGCGTATACCGGTCTTAAGAAGTGCGTCGTAGAGCGCCGTGTATCCGCCGGTTATCGCGGCGGTGCGGGTCCCGCCATCGGCCTGAATGACGTCGCAGTCGATTACTACTCTATGTTCGCCGAAACTGTCAAGGTCGGTTACGGCCCGCAAAGCCCGCCCTACAAGCCGCTGTATTTCCAACGCCCTCGAATCGGGAAACGGCCGGCGCCCGCTCCTCGAAGTTCGCTCGTCGGTCGCCCGGGGAAGCATCGCGTACTCGGCGGTAACCCACCCGGCGCCCCCGCCCTCCATCCACTTCGGGACGCCGGTTTCGACGCTGGCCGTACATATCACCTTCGTATCGCCCATCTCGATAAGGCAGCTCCCCTCGGGATATTTCAAATAGCCGCGGGTTATCTGCACCGGTCGGAGCGCGTCGGGCGCGCGGCCGTCGGGCCTCTTATACCCTGCCATGGTAAGGTCCTTTTTAAGTTGCCTTCGGCTGGTTCTTTGCTATCATCGCGAAAAATCAATATAATATACGGGCGCGCCGAAAGCGACCCTTTTTTAGGAGACCGCTTTTTTAGGAGACCGTATGAAAGCGACGATCAGGCAGGTCGACGGCATAACGATGGTGGGAAAAGCCGACTCCAACGTCTGGGTAACGATGGACGGCCCGGAGAAGTTCGGCGGGAGCGAAGCCGGCGTCCGACCGCTGGAGCTTTTCCTCATCGGCCTCGGCGGGTGCACCGGTATGGACGTTATATCTATCCTTGCGAAGAAGCGCGCGCCCCTGGGCGATTTCGAGATTTTCATCGAGGCCGACCGGACCGACGAACACCCCAAAGTCTTTACCGAAATCAGGATAAAATACGTCTTCTACGGGAAGGGTTTGAACCTAAAGCATATAGAAGAAGCGATATCCCTTTCCCAGGACAAGTACTGCTCCGCTTCGGCGATACTCAAGAAGGCGTGTGAGATAAAACACGAGTATGAGATAGTGGAGAACTAACGCGGATTATGAACGTACTCTTCTTTCACGCGTCCGTGGGCGAAGGCCACAGGACGGCCGCCAGGGCCCTCATCAAGGCCCTGGAGAAACACTTCCCCGACTGGAAGTACGAGGAAGCCGACATACTCGTACTGGCCGGGCCGTTCTGGACGAAGTTCTTTCGCGGCTCCTACCTGTGGATCGTAGATAACACCCCCTGGCTCTGGGGGCTGATATTCCGCCTGTGGAACTTCCCGGGGCGCGGGTTCCGCGGGCGCGTTCAGCACTGGATCGACCTGGCAATATTCCGAAAGGTAACCGAGAGATATTTAGTCGATAAAGATTTCGATATAATAATCGCAACCCATTTCTACCCTATAGAGGCCCTTATCGCGATGCGGGACGACGGAGTCGATGTGCCGCCCTTCTTCGAAGTGATTACCGACTTTACCTTTCACCAATACTGGGTCCAGGACAGCCCCGACGGGCTTTTCCTGGCGGCCGACGCGTTGGTCCCTCTTTATGAGGACGCCGGCGTACGCTGCCCTATCGAAGTAACCGGCGTCCCTATCCGTCCGGACTTCGAAGAGCCGGGCAAGGGACGGATACTCCTGGACGAACTCGGCCTGGACCCGGGTAAGTTCACGGTTTTGATACTATCGGGCGGCGCCGGCGTAGGGCCGGTCCGAGAAGTCGCGACGGACATCGGGAACCTGGACCTAGACGCCCAGCAGGTAACAGTTTGCGGCCGCAATAATGAGCTGTGCGACTGGTTCGCGACTAGGGACTTTAAGCTGACGACCGCGGTCCAAGGCTTTATAAATTATATGCCCGATATGATGAGGGCCGTCGACGTGATAGTCTCGAAGACCGGCGGAATGACCACGAGCGAAGCGTTGGCGTGCGGTACACCTATGGTCGCGATGGACCTGGTCGACGGGCAGGAGCGGTGGAACGCTAAGACGCTTGAGGAGTGCGGCGCGGCCGTTCGGGTTCGGCGCCGGCGGGACGTCGCGCCGGCGGTCGAGGCGTTGTACGACGACAGGGCCCGCCTGCAGCGGATGACAGAAGCCGCCAGGAAACTCGGGCGCCCCTTCGCCGCGCGAGACATATTGATGAGAGCGGCGAAACTGGCAAAACCGTAAACGTAACCGCAAAAGGCAATATCGGTAGGATGATGTAAAAAGACGGCCGTTGGGCCGCCTGTTTTATTATCGTTTTGTTTCCGTCCTGCGTTTAATACCCGTACGCCTCCTCGATACGCCCGGTCGCCCGAAGCATATCGAGCTTCGCGATATTATAATCGTAAAGGGCCGCCGAGTACCCCAGCCGGGTTTCGGTCAGCGCCGATTGAGCGTCCATTACTTCCAGGTTCGACATAAGCCCATAGTCGTACCGGGCTTGCGCTATTTCCAACCCCCGTTCGGCCATCGCCACCGTCTCCTCGCTTGTCCGTACGGCCTTCTCGGCCGTCAGTAGCGCGTCGAATATCCCTTCGACTTCGATTTCGATACCGTCGGCGGCGGCTTCCCTCTCGATCTTCAGCGCGTCGGCTATCGACTGCTTCTGCTTTACTTTAGCGTGGGTGACCAGCCCGTCCCATATCGGCCACGACACGTTCAACTTTATATTGTACTGGTCATCCCACTCTTCTTTATCGAACGATAGCTTGTTGGCGTACAATTTCGCGCCGGCCATAAGGAGTACCGTCGGGTTGTCGGCGGTCTTCTCGAGGTCCGCGTACGCGTCCGACACCTCGATGTTCCGGTCGAGTTGAAGAAGTTCGGTCCGGCGCTCGGCCGCGTCCACCAGCGCCCGGTCCAGGTCGAACAACTCAAGCTCGAACTCCATCCGGTCGGTAAGGACCATCGCTTCGTCTTCATCGAGCCGGAGCTGGTTCCGAAGCTCGCGCGCCGCGGCGTCCACGTCGTCGTCGGCCCGATCCCGTTCGGTCTCCAGGTTGCTCACTTCGACCCGTGCGCGCAGCACGTCGTACTCGGAGACCAACCCGGCGTTGTATCGGTCTTCCGTCGAAAGGTAGTGGCTCGTCGCGACCGCCAGGCTCGTCTCGGCCACACGCAAGCGCTCCTCGGCCACGAGCAGCCCGTAATAGAGTTTGACGGTATCGTATATGACGCTCTCGCGGGCGCCCCGCTCTTCCACCACGCCCAGGTCGATCAAGCGGTGGGCCAGTTTCAGCCCCGCCCATTCGTACCCGGCCAGGTATATCGGCTGGGTCAGAGTAACGCCCATTTCCGCCGATTCTTCGAAGCCCAACGGAAACTCTACCGCCGGCGAATCCGGTCCGAACGTTCCAGCCGGTATCTCTATATTCTCGAGACCGAAGTTCTTCGTCGCGTTGGCCGAAATGTCGAGCTTGGGGATGAACGCGCCCCGGGCGGCGATGAGCGTATCTCGATACCCCTGCGTCCGAACCAGCGTCGCTTCGTACCCC
>CBDUXC010000053.1:0-9118 GCA_965371065.1 uncultured bacterium | reverse complement strand
GGTATGGACGAGCTAATCCGTTGGGAGGGCGAGCTGAACGCGTGCACGTACTGCGCGTTCTGCAAGAGCGTCTGCCCGGTCTTCGACGATATCAAGTGGGACAGCGTGGCGCCCAAGGGCCAGAACATCACTTCCTACTACCTGCTTCACGGCGACCTGGAGCCCGACGACGACGTGGTTAAACGGCTTTACCAGTGTACGATGTGCCTCGATTGTACGCGGCGCTGCCCGACGACCATCGAGGTCGCCGAGATAGTCGCGTCGGCGCGGACCTGCCTGGTAGGCCGGGGCTTCAAGAACCCGGCCCACGAGACAATCGTCGAGAACGTACAGAAGACCGGTAACATCTACGGCGAGGAAGAACACATCGCGCCCCAGGAGGGCGAAGCCCTGCTATTTCTGGGCTGCGGTTACCAGCAGCGGCCGAACACGGTCAAGAAGTTCAGCCGGGTCCTCGATAAACTGGGCGTCAAAGCCAGGATAATCGACGAGACCTGCTGCGGCTATCCGCTCAAGATACTGGGGTACCACGACGCGTACGAGAAACAGAAGGAACGGTTTCATGAGCTTATCCCCGAAGGCGAAGTAATCACCTTCTGCCCGACCTGCTATATGTTCATACGCGAGGAGTACGAGGACACCCATAAACCGAAGCATGTGCTGGAGGTTATCGCCGAACAGCTTAAGGGCCGGGACGTTAACCCGGCGGATATGACGGTAACGTACCACGACCCGTGCCACCTGGCCCGGGGCGCCGGGATAGTAGACCCGCCGCGGGAGATTCTGGCGGCGATCGGCGCCGAGGTCAAAGAGATGAAGCAGAACAAGAACACAACCCGGTGCTGCGGCGGCGGCGGCGGTATTATCACGTCCGACGCCGACCTTTCGGCGCGGATGTCGAAGACCCGGGCCGAACAGGCGATCGCCACGGGCGTGGAGGACATCGTTACTATCTGCCCGACCTGCGAGTTGACCCTGCGGTCCGGCGCTAAAGCCGCGACCGCCGACAACGGCCATAAGCTCAACGTCCATAATATGATGGACCTGGTCTGGAAGGCCGTGAAGTAGAGCCGTTGTAACGGAAATACTTAGCCGCCGGCGTGAGTCGGCGGCTTTTCTTGTCTTTAACGTAGGGATTTGGTATACTTTACGGGTAACTATATCGCCCGAGGAGCTGGTCGAATATGACGGGTAAGGAGATAGACGAGTTATTGCATAAGATAAGGGAAGAAATAGCCGAGGAGCGGAAGGGGATGACGATCGAAGAAAGGGTGGAGTTGGATAATAAAATCTTACAGGATTTCGAGGAGAAGTACTTCAAGAAGGAAGCCGGCGTTAAGTAGTTCCTAATCCGGAAAAGCCGGCCCGCCGGTCGGGTCAATTAACAACTTTTTAGGGCGCGCTACGCCCGTAAAGGTTTCCACTTTTCCCGCCGCTATGCTAACATCCCGCCAATTATACTACCTATAGCTCAAACTCAGGAGGAAGCTTGATGCAAGTTTATAACCCCGGCGTACTGCCCGGGCTCGGCTCGATGACCATATTTCACGCCCTCGCGCATCTTGGGCGCGAGTGTCTTGATATCGTTACGCCCGGGCAAACGTACGTATGCGTCGGTTACTTCCAGGACGCCGAGGAGGTTGTGGACTTGGACTACTGCCGCGCCAACGACATCCCCGTAATACGCCGGGAAGTCGGCGGCGGCGCCGTGCTCCTCAACGGCGACCAGGTCTTCTACCACGTCATACTCCGCCGCGACAACCCGCTGGCGCCCCGCGACATCAACGCGCTCTACCGCCGGTTCACGGCTCCGGTCGTCGAGACCTACCGGGAGTTGGGCGTCGAAACGGAGTTCCGGCCGATAAACGACGTGGTTACGACCGACGGGCGGAAGATTGCCGGCGAGGGCGGCGCCGACATCGGCGACTGCATCGTCTTCGTCGGCGCGATATTGTTGGATTTCGACTACGAGACGATGGTACGGGTGCTCCGCGTCCCCGACGAAAAGTTCCGGGACAAGATGTACAAAACGTTGGAGGAGAACCTTACGACAGTTCTAAAAGAAACGGGGGTTAAACCGCCGCGGGAAGAAGTCGAGAAACTCTTGATAAAGAACTTCGAGAAGGTGCTCGGGCCGCTCGAGCCGGCCGAGCTCGACGAAGAACTGCACGCGAAGATGGCCGAACTCGGGAAGAAGATGACCGGCGACGAGTTTCTGTTCAGGAAGATCCGGAAGTCGCCGGCACGGGAGATACGCGTACGCGAGGGCGTCCGCTTCGTCGAGGGAACGCACAAGGCGCCCGGCGGCCTGATTTCGGTATTCGCCGAGGTCGTGGAGGATAAGCTGGAGAGCGTTTCGATAACCGGCGACTTTACGTGCACGCCGAAGGACGCGCTGGGGGAACTGGAACGGCGTTTGGCCGGCGTCGCGTTCGACCCGGCCGCGGTCGCGGGCGCGATAAAAACTTTCTACGAAGAGACCGGGACCCAGACGCCGGGGGTGGCGGTGGGGGATTTATTGGAAGCGTTGGGGTTGAGTTAGACGCTTTTTAATAGATAGCTATTTATTGTGCTTTGAACCACGGTCGGACGGGGAGTTCGACCGTTTCTGAACCGGCTTTTACGCCGTTAAAGGCGTTTTCGCCAATTTCCGTTGATTTCGCCGGACGGTTGTGATACCATATCGCTTAACCGTAACGACAAGTAAAATTGCCAATATAGTGAATTTTCGGATATAGTTTCGATGACCGATAAGATAGATAAGGACATTCGCGAGCTGGACAGGGACCTGGGCGTACGGCCCGGGCGCCGTCATCGAGTGCGGCGGCGTTTCCCGAAGGTCCGGTTCGGGAACGTCGCAAAAACGATAGGCCAGGCCGTTTACTGGCTCATCCTGGTCGGCGCCGGCGTAACCTTCGGGATGGTAAACGTCTTCAACCAGAACCTGCCGGACCCGGCGACTCTGGCACACTACGAGCCGAGCCTTCCGACGAAGGTTTATGACCGAAACGGCGAGCTTATCACCCAGTTCCAGGTCGAGCGCCGCTATATTACCCCTTTGAGCGGGTTCCCCCAGCACCTGATCGACGCGACCGTTTCGATAGAGGACGAGCGGTTTTATAAGCACAACGGCGTGGATACCAAAGCGATTCTCCGCGCCGCGTGGGTGAACCTGAAAGCGATGAAGCCGGTCCAGGGCGGTTCGACCATAACCCAACAGCTTGCGCGGGATCTGTTTCTGAGCCGAGAGAGGACGTTCGGCCGGAAAGCCAGGGAAGCGCTGCTCGCGATGGAGATCGAAAGGCAGTACACGAAGGACGAGGTTTTATACTTCTACTTTAACCAGACCTACTACGGGCATAACGCCTACGGCGCCGAGGCGGCGGCGCGGGTCTATTTCGGCAAGAACGCGAAAGACCTTACCCTCGAGGAAGCGGCCGTGGTCGCCGGGCTGCCGCGGAACCCCAGCGGCTTCTCGCCGTACGTACACCCGGTCGCCGCGAAGGAACGGCGCGATACTGTCCTTTACAAAATGTGGGAGCTTGGCTACATTACCGAGGAACGGTACGAGAAAGCCCGGAACACGCCGATCAAGACGCCGCCGTTCGAACGGGAACCGAGCAAAGCGCCGTACTTCGCCGAGTACGTACGGAAGGTGTTGGTTAAACGCTACGGTTCCGAAAAGGTCTTCCGCGGCGGATTGGAGGTACACACGACCCTCGACCTTCGTCTCCAGAAGATGGCCGACGACGCGATTATGTGGGGGCTGGACCGTCTGGATAAGATCGTCCCGCTGGCCGCGTCCAAATACGACCCGAACCTTAAGCTGGAGAAGCTCGAGCGCGGGCAGGTTCGTTTCGTCAAAGTAGTCAACGTGACCGAGGCGTACGCCGAGTGCGACCTGGGCGGTGGGATAACCGGTACCCTGGACATATCGCCGGCCGAATGGACGTTCCCGTTCGAGGCGGAGGAAAAAATCAAAGTCGGCGAGGAAATATCGGTAAAGATTATGGGAATCGATAAAAAAGAACGGAAGTGTACACTGTTTTACGAAGAGCGGCCTTTTATCCAGGCGTCTTTAATAGCGATACAGCCCAGTACCGGCGACATAGTCGCGATGGTCGGCGGTGCCGACTTCAACGAATCCCAGTTTAACCGGTCAGTCCAATCGAGACGGCAACCCGGGTCCGCGTTCAAGGTGTTCGTTTATACCGCCGCGATAGACAACGGGTTTACGCCCGCCGACGTAATTATTGACGCGCCTTTCCGCATCCAGGCCGACGGCGTCGTCTGGGCGCCCCATAACTACAGCTATTCGACTTCCGGCGAGATGACGATACGCCACGCGATAGAACAGTCCATAAACATAGTCGCGGCAAAGGTTATCGACCAGGTAGGCGTCGAGACCGTCGTAGATTACGCCCATAAGATGGGCATCAAATCGGAGCTGGTACCGGTGTATTCGCTGGCACTCGGTACGTCCGACGTAACGGTTCTGGATATGACGAGCGCCTTCGGGACCCTGGCCAACTTCGGCGAACAGGTCGAACCGCGCGCCATTACGAAGATCGAGGACCGGTACGGTAACACGATAGAGGAGTTTCCGGTCGATTCGGAGGTCGTCCTTCCACCTGAAACTTGCGCCGTAATGGTCAACCTGATGGAAGGCGTCATTAGCCACGGTACGGCGGCGGTCGCCCGGCGATACGGTTTCACCGGTAAAGGAGCCGGGAAAACGGGCACGACCGAGGAAGGCGCCGATACGTGGTTCGTAGGATTCGTCCCGAGCGACCTGGCCTGCGGCGTGTGGGTCGGCCGGGACGACCACGAGGGCCTGAGCATCAGGGCGACGGGTGAATACTACGCCGTCCCTATATGGTCTAAATTCATGGCTGCTGCCACCGAAGGAGAAGAGGAAACGAGTTTCAAGACCGGCGACGTAAAGGACCTTACGTCGGCCGTTATCTGCCCGGAGTCGGGTTTGCTCGGGACGTCGAAGTGCACGAGCTCATATAGTGAGACGTTCATTACCGGAACCGCTCCTACGAAGTTTTGCGATATGCACGAGCTTCCGCCGATCGATAAAGTAGATACCGACGCGCGTTACGGCCGCTCAATCGTGCCGCCGACCGAGGGGGGAATAGAGTAAACGGTGGCTCCAGGCGGCGAACCGGCGTCGGAGTCTTTCGACAGGGAAGCGATGGGCCGGGCCGTCGAGCTGGCCCGACCGTACGTTGGTACGACGGGGCCGAATCCGTCGGTCGGCGCGGTAGTAACGAAAAACGGTGCGGTAATAGCGCAGGGGCGGCACGAAGGCCCGGGGCGCCCCCACGCGGAGAAAGTAGCGTTGGGGGAAATCGGGCCCGACGCGAAAAGCGCGGACCTGTACGTAACACTGGAACCATGTAACTTCGCCGGGCGTACGCCGCCGTGTACGAAAGCGATTATTTCCGCCGGCGTCGGACGCGTCGTCTGCGGAACCCTGGACCCGAACCCGAAGGTCGCCGGCGGCGGCGTGAAAGAACTCCAAGACGCCGGTATTGACGTAACTATAGGCGTGTTGCGGGACGAGTGCCGCCGGCTGGTCGAAGGCTACGCCAAGTATATAACCACGGGGCTACCGTGGGTTACCGTCAAGTACGCGATGACCCTGGACGGAAAGACCGCGACCCGGACCGGCGACTCGTTCTGGATTACGGGTGAAGCGGCGAGGGTGAGGGCCCACGAATTTCGCCGGGAGCATTCGGCGGTCCTCGTCGGCGCCGGGACCGTCAGACGCGACGACCCGCAACTTACCGTAAGGCTCGACGGGAAAGACCCGGCCGGCGGCCCCGTTCGCGTTATTGTATCGTCGGATTGTAACCTGCCGCCGGACGCGAAAGTGTTTGACACGCCGCCGGCTACGTGGGTAGTTACGACCGCGCGCGCGCCGGAACGTAAACGCCGCGGATTAAACGCGGCCGGCGCAGAGGTCATAGCGGTCGGCGAAAAAAACGGACAAGTGAACCCGGTTGATATGTTGAGGGCGCTGGGCGAACGTGAAGTCGCGAGCGTTCTCGTCGAAGGCGGGTCCGAAATAATAGGCGGGTTGTTCGACGCCGGGCCGGTAGATAAGGTGATCGCGGCTATCGCGCCGAAGCTCTTCGGCGGGTTGGAAGCGAATACGCCGGCGGCCGGCGTAGGCGTAGAGAAGGCCGCCGATGCAATCGGGCTTTCGAAAGTATCCTTTGAGCGAGTAGGCGACGATTTCTACATAACCGGCTATATTACCGACGTTAACGAGTTGTTCCCCGATTAACCGGGGGTTTGAATTTAAGCGTGTTTACGGGTATAATAGAAGAAGTCGGAGTTATTGACGGGTACGTTAGCGGTAAACTAAAAGCTCGCTGCGAACGCGTTCTTGACGGTACAGAAATCGGGGACAGCATTGCAGTCAACGGCGTCTGTCTGACCGTAACCGGATTATCGTCCGGCGGCTTCGAGGCCGATGTCTCGGCCGAAACGGCGGCTTCGACCACGTTAGGGCGGCTGCGGCGGGGGTCGCCGGTAAATCTGGAGCGGGCCGCCCGTTTCGGCCGGCCGATCGGCGGGCATCTGGTCCAGGGGCACGTCGACGGAACCGGTACGATAAAGGAAGTAAGCCGCGACGGGTTGCGCGTTAAAGCCGACCCGGGAACCGTACTCGATTATTGCGTCGTTAAGGGTTCGATCGCCGTAGACGGCGTAAGCCTGACGATCGCGGGCCTGGACGCCGGGTCGTTAAGAGTCGCGTTGATACCGCATACGCTCGAGAACACGAATCTGGGAAAGGCCCGCCCCGGCGATGAGGTTAACTTAGAGGTGGATATTATCGCGAAGTACGTTAAGAAGTTTATCGGCGGGAGTACAGGCGACATCAACGAGTCTTTTCTCGCCGAACACGGGTATATGAGGTAGGTTATGGCCGAAGGATATAATCCGTTTGCGACGGTCCCTGAAGCGGTGAAAATATTCCGCGACGGCGGCATTTTAATTTGCACCGACGACGAGAACCGGGAGAACGAGGGCGACTTTATAATGGCCGCCGAGAAGGCGACGTCCGAATCTATTAACTTCCTGGCGAAGCACGGCCGGGGGTTGGTCTGCGTCCCGATGGCCCGGGCCCGGGCGCGGGTACTCGACCTGGAACCCCTGCCCAACAACGGCAGCTTGATGGGGACGCCTTTCACGATGTCGGTCGACGCGGCCAAAGGAACGACTACGGGCATCTCGGCGGAGGACAGGTCGAAGACCGTCGAAGTGCTCGCGGACCCGGCGTCGAAACCGGATGATTTGGCGCGGCCGGGGCACATCTTTCCGCTCGTAGCGCAGGGCAACGGCGTGTTGACAAGGGCGGGCCATACCGAAGCTACGGTAGACCTCGTGCGTATGGCCGGCTTGGAGCCGGTAGGAGTCCTTTGCGAGATACTGAACGAAGACGGTACGATGGCCCGGATGGACCAACTCACGAAGGTGGCAGAGCGTTTCAAGCTGAAGGTAATTACGATAAAGGACATTATCGAATATCGATACACCCACGAGAGCCACGTCAAGATGGTCCTGGATTCCACCCTGCCGACCAAATACGGCACGTTCACGATGAACGTCTATTCGACCGAGACCCAACCGGACGAACACCATATTGCACTGGTGATGGGCGACGTCCGAGGTAAGGAGAACGTTCTGGTCAGGGTCCATTCCCAGTGCCTGACCGGGGACGTGTTCCACTCGCTCCGATGCGACTGCGGCGACCAGGTAGAGTACGCCCTGCGCCGTATCGCCGAGGAGGGCGAGGGCGTTCTCCTGTATATGCGGCAGGAGGGCCGGGGCATCGGCCTGTTGAACAAGATAAAAGCGTACAACCTGCAAGACCAGGGATACGACACCGTCGAGGCGAACGTTAAGCTTGGTTTCGCGCCGGACCAGCGGCACTACGGCGTGGGCGCCCAGATACTCGCCGATTTGGGCTTGACGACAATACGTTTGGTAACCAACAACCCGACGAAGATGGTTGGCCTCGAAGCGTACGGATTAAAGATAGTGGAACGCGTAACGGTCGAACAGGACTACCACGACCGTACGAAAGGTTATATGAAGACCAAGAAGGAAAAGCTCGGGCATATGCTGAGCCTCGACGAATAGCGGAGCCGTACATTAAACAGGATATCAGCGGAGGATATAGATGGTTAAAGAGGTAAAAGGTGCGCTGAGCGGAAAAGGGCGGAAGTTCGCCTTCGTGGTGAGCCGCACTAACGAGTTCGTCACCAACCGCTTGCTGGAAGGCGCCGTAGATACGCTGGTCCGCCAGGAAGTGGCCGACGGGGACATTACGGTCGTTCATGTACCGGGTTCTTTCGAGATACCGCCGGCCGCTAAGCGCCTTGCCGAGTCCGGCGCGTACGATGGCGTTATCTGCCTGGGGACCGTAATCCGGGGGAACACGCCTCACTTCGAGTATATCGCCGCCGAAGTGGCCAAGGGTATCGCTCAGACGGCCCTTGCGGCGGGGGTTCCGGTGGTTTTCGGCGTCCTTACCACCGATACGATCGAACAAGCGATCGAGCGGTCCGGGAGCAAAGGCGGCAACAAGGGCCGGGATGCGGCGCTGGCGGCCCTGGAGATGGCCAACCTTTACTCACAGTTATAGAATCGCAATAAATCCGATAATTCCGTATGGGTAAAAGGCGTACGGCCAGGGAACTGGCGGTTCAATTATTATATCAAATCGAGGTCGGCGGCGGCGACCCGGAAGCGGTAAAAGTGCGCTTCTGGGACGAGCGCCGGGCCGAATCCGACGTCGAGCTTTTCACGTCTTCGCTCGTAAAGACCTACGAAGAACACGCCGAAGAAGTAGATACTGTTATTGCGGCGGCGGCCCATAACTGGGAATTCGACCGGATCGCTCGCGTTGACCGGAACATCCTGCGGGTCGCGACTACGGAGCTTCTCTTTCTGGAAGATGTTCCCCTAAAAGTAACGTTGAACGAAGCTATTGAAATAGCCAAGAAATACGGTTCGACGGAGAAGTCGTACGGTTTCATCAATGGTGTATTAGACCGGATTATGAGGGAAACCGTCAAAGGCGATTCGGAATGAGGGT
>CBDUXC010000052.1:0-9173 GCA_965371065.1 uncultured bacterium | reverse complement strand
CTCGAGCAATAACGCGGCTCTGGGTTACAGCGAAGGCTCCGGGCTTCCCTTCGACTTCGGTATAATCCGTAGCCATTATATCGGCCGGACGTTCATCGAGCCTACTCAGCACATACGAACCTTCGGGACCCGCCTGAAGTACAATCCGGTCAAGGAACTGCTCGCGAATAAGTCCGTGGTCGTCGTGGACGACTCTATAGTCCGCGGGACCACGTCCGTCAAGATAATCGACTTAATCAGGAACGCTGGCGCGAGAGAGGTCCATCTCCGCATAAGCTGCCCGCCGTGGAAGTATCCGTGCTACTACGGGATAGACACGCCCACCCGGGAGGAATTGATCGGCTCAAGTCTCGAAATCGAGGAAATCGGGCGGCACATCGGCGTGGATACCATCCACTACCTTTCGCTTGAAGGAATGAGGCGGGCCGTCGGCGGGCGGCAAATGACGCCCGAAGACGTGGCTGCGCGGTTCTGTTCGGCCTGCTTCACCGGCGAGTACCCGACGCCGCTTTATAAAGAGTACGCAAAAGATATGCTCGAGAAGGGCCTGTTCTCGAGTAAGATGTTTTAAAGGGTACCCTGTTTAGGGTTACGTCAAAGGGGGGATTTAAGTACAAAAATGGAGAGTACGACCAAGTATAAAGCCGCCGTGAGCGAATTAAAGAAGGTACTTAAAGCGCTACCGGAGAAACACGAAGTATGCGACGAGATAGCCGGAGCCCGCGACGAAGTTCTCGAAAGGTATCAACCCATTTTTAATTCAGAATATGTAGGCGGTATTACCGAAGGCGAATTTCGGTCCTTTCTAAACATTAAAAACAACCGCCATTGGGCGTTACAGAAGCGCAGCGGGGAAATGTGCGCCGATATGCCGCGCTTACGGGAAACGCTCTCGTTATTACTAAACGAATCGGAACCTATTGCCGAAAGGTTAGAACAAGCAACGAAAATAGTGATAGGTATGGGAACCGCCACGGCTATCCTCTTGGTAGCTTATCCGGGTAAATACGGAGTTTGGAACGATACTTCCGAAAGCGGGTTAAAGTGGATAGGCTTATGGCCAGAGTTCGAACGAAGCGATTCGTTCGGCGATAAATACGTTAAAATAAACGAATTGTTATTATCCCTATCGAAGGATATACAAACGGATTTATGGACGTTGGATACGCTCTGGTGGGGTTTAGAAACCCCAGAGTCCGAAAAAGACGTAGAATTACCTTCGTCTGAGGAGCAGAGTTTCTTTTTAGAAAAGCATTTACATGATTTCTTGTTTGATAACTGGGAGAAGACCGAGTTAGGGAACGAATGGGAAATCTACGGCGAAGAGGGTGACGATACGGCGGGATACGAATACCCTACCGATATCGGTAACATCGATATTTTAGCTCGCCACCGGACAGAACCTCGTTGGTTGGTAGTTGAATTAAAACGTGACCAGACAAGCGATACTACTATAGGGCAAATATCGCGATACATGGGCTACGTAAAAAAACATTTGGCCGGGCCGGACGATAAAGTGGAAGGATTAATTATCGCCCACGAAGTCAACGAGAAAACCCGATACGCTCTTAGCGCAATACAAAGCGTAAGTATAATGCTTTACCAAGTTGATTTCCATTTGATACGGCCAACTGATTTAGACATATAATCTAGCCAACGCTATCTGATTATGGGCAAATACGAAAACGCGGGTGTGAACCAGGCCCTGGCCGGGCGCCTGGCCGGACGCATCAAGCGGATGGCCGACGAGGTTGACAGCCCCCGGGTTATCGGCGGGATAGGCGGCTTCGCCGGGTTCTATGACATCGCGGGAATGGGCTACGAAGAGCCGGTCATAGCCGGCGCCACCGACAGCGTCGGGACCAAGCTAGAGCTGGCTTTCGCCACCGGCGACCACCACTCGGTCGGGATAGACCTGGTCGCGATGAGCGTGAACGACCTCGTATGCCACGGTATACGTCCGCTGTTCTTCCTGGACTACATCGGCGTGGGCGTCCTTGACGAGGAGCAGGCCGTCAAGGTCATCGGCGGAATCATCGAAGGCTGCCGGGAGGCAGGCTGCGTGCTCATCGGCGGCGAGACGGCTCAGCTCCCCGGGTTCTATCCGCCGGGCCGGTACGAGCTGGTCGGGTTCGCCGTCGGCATCGTCGAGAAGTCGAAGATACTGGACGGCTCGTCGGTCGTTCCGGGCGACGTTATCTTCGGGATACCGTCGAGCGGGTTTCACTCAAACGGTTTCTCGCTCATCAATAAAGTTCTCGCCGATAACGGGATTGACCTGGGCGACCGGTGGGGGAACAAGACGGTGGGGGAGACCCTACTGACGCCGACGCGGATATACGTCGCCGGCGTGTTGAAGTTGCTCGGCGGGGACGGGGAAATCCACGGTATAGCGCACATTACCGGCGGAGGTCTGCGGGAGAACGTCGGGCGCTTGCTGCCGCCGGGGACGTGCGCATACATAGATAGGTCGTCGTGGCAACCGCAGCCTATATTCGCGCAGCTCGCCGAATGGGGCGACGACGTCACCGAAGAGGATATGTTCGATACGTATAACATGGGCATCGGTATGGCTTTGATAATTCCGCCGGTAGAGGTTGAGAAAACGGCGGCGGTATGGCCCGACGGCGTGGTTATCGGGCGGGTCGAAGAGTACGACGGCGACGAGCGGGGTTGGCGGGTGGAACTATCCTGACGCGTGGACCTGCCCGACGACATACGGATACTACTGGAGACCGCCGGGATAACCGAGGTTCCGGAAGCGACGTCCCGCAGCCGGATCGGCTGGGACGAATACTTTATGCGGATCGCCGAGCTGGTGTCGGAACGGTCAACGTGTCTCAGCCGGCAGGTCGGTTCGGTTCTCGTCCGGGACCGGCGGATCCTTGCGACAGGGTACAACGGCGCGCCCACCGGAATCGAGCATTGCCCGTTTTGCGTACGGAAGCTGTTGGGCGTCGCGTCGGGCGAGCGGCACGAGATATGCCGGGGGCTTCACGCCGAGCAAAACTGCCTTATACAATGCGCCCGCAACGGTGTTTCGTCGGCGGACAGTACAATATATATCTACGGCGGAACACCCTGCATCATCTGCGCCAAGATGCTTATAAACGCGGGCGTCGCCCATGTCGTCTGCTCCGAGGAGTACCCGGACCCGCTCGGCCCGGCGTTCCTGGGCGAGGCGGGGGTGGATATCAGGGTAATTAATGTTGATTAGGTGGGGAAGGCGAAAGAAATGATTAAACACTTAGCGATGCTATTAGCGCTTTTCGTATTAATCGCCGTTTACGGATGCGGCGACGGAGATACGTCCGTAGATTACTTTACGCTTGTGATCCAGCCCGGCGAAACGGGGAAAGATACTACTATCGAGGACGACGTCGGTCCTTCAGACCATAACTACGGTCACGTAAATTGGTTGATGCTCGTAGAAGGAGAGTCGGGTTATATAGGGCCGGTAAAATCTAACGTCCTTATCCAGTGGGACTTATCCGAGGTCCCTGCAAACGCTGTCGTTGTCGACGCGCGGATGTGGCTGTTCGTTGAGTTAGCCGGAGTACGCTATTCCGGCGAAGGGAGTATCGAGGACGCCGTCGGCGACCTTGTTTACCTTCTCGTTACCGACGATTGGGAAGAAGATACGGTAACTTGGGACGATAGACCGTCCGTCGACGAAGGGTCGAAAGTCGTTTGCGGCAAACCGCCTGCGGGTATTAATTGGGGACGACGGTGGTGGTCGGCCGACGTTACGGGCTTTGTCAGGGCGTGGCACGACGGCGTCGTTCCGAACTACGGTTTATGTCTAAGGTTGGATGGGACCGACCTGGGCGACTTAGGTTATTATAACGCCGAGTTCGCTTCGTCCGAAGCCGTTTTGGAACCGGGCGGAGACCCAAAAGCTAACTGTATCTGGCCGAAGTTAGTAATTACCTATACCGTCGGATAAGGCAGGGCGTCGATGGCTAAAACCAACCGCAAACTCGCGCTCATTTCCGTCGCCGACAAGACCGGCGTCGTCGAGTTGGCCCGGGGTCTGGCCGACCTGGGTTGGACGCTGGTTAGCACCGGCGGAACCGCGGACGTCCTACACGAAGCCGGTATGAAGGTCGTCGAGGTCGCCGAAATAACCGGACATCCCGAAATTCTCGACGGACGGGTCAAGACCTTGCACCCCGTTATCGCCGGCGGTATCCTCGCCCGGGGAGACCACCTGGACGAACTTCTGGAACACGGCATTAAGCCGATCGGGTTGGTCTGCTGCAACCTTTACCCGTTCGAAGCGGCCGTCGCCGCCGGAAAACCCGAGGCCGAGGTTATCGAAGAAATAGACATAGGCGGCATAACCTTGCTGCGCGCGGCGGCGAAGAACCACGAAGAAGTTGTCGTACTTAGCGAACCAGGCCAATATGAAGACGCTCTAGAACGTTTGGCGTCGGGCGAGGACACGGCCGAGTGGCGTCGCGAACTGGCCCTTGCCGCGTTCCGGCGGACCGCCGCTTACGACGCGGCGATATCGAATTATTATCAAAAGTTAGTGAACCCTAATATCGTATTGTCAGATAGTTACATCCTATCTCTTAATAAGATACTTAAGCCCGTTTACGGCGAAAATCCCCATCAGGACGGGGCGTTCTACGTATCCGGGGCTAAAGCCGAGTTACCGCTGGAGCAGTTGAACGGGCCGGAGCCGTCGTACAATAATGTATACGATTTGGACGCGGCGATGGCCTGTGCCGCCGAGTTCGTCGACCGGCCGGCGGCCGTAATAGTGAAGCACGGCAGCCCTTGCGGCGCCGCCGTCAGAGACACACTCGCCGACGCGTTTACCCGGGCGTGGCAGGCCGACGCGATGAGCGCGTACGGTGGAATAGTAGCGTTTAACCGGTCCGTGGATATGGCCGCCGCCGAAGCGATGATGGTCAAGGGTACGTTCTTCCACTGCGTCGCGGCGCCCGACTACGAAAATGGGGTAGTAGAATATCTTTCGACGGCCAAGAAATGGTGCGAGCGATTCAGGGTTTTTAAAGGCCTTTACCCCGCCCCTGAAGTTGAGTTAAAATCGGCCCTCGGCGGGTTACTGGCCCAGGAGCCGGACGCCGGCGACCTGGTTTCCGGCTGGGAGGTAGTTACCGAGAGGGAACCTACGGACGGCGAAGAAGCCGACTTGCTTTTCGCCTATGCTGTCGTTAAACACGTTCGTTCAAACGCCATAGTAGTGGCGAAAGACGGCGTAACGCTCGGGGTCGGCGGCGGCTCCGTCAACAGGCTCTGGCCGACCCTGGCGGCTCTGGAAAGGGCAAGTAGCGCGGCCAAAGGGGCCGTTCTCGCGTCCGACGGCTTTTTTCCGATGTCCGACGGGCCGGAGGAAGCGTGCAATGCCGGTATAACGGCGATAATCCAACCGGGCGGCTCCAAGCGGGACGAGGACGCTATCAAGGTGGCGAACGACTACGGTGTCGCGATGGTCTTTGCCGGGCGCCGCCACTTCAAGCATTAGTTTATATAGACGTCAGTAATAGTTGGATACGTGAAGAACCATTAACCGTCTCGACGGAGTTTAAAGTACGATGGGCGATAAAGTATTAGTGGTGGGCGGCGGCGGCCGCGAGCACGCTTTGGCTCTCGCTCTGTATCAATCCGACGGCGTCGGGAAGGTGTACGTAGCGCCGGGGAACGCCGGTACGGCGCCCTTCGCCGAGAACGTCGAGATAGGGGCCGAGGACGTACCGGCACTACGGGACTTCGCGAAGAAAAAGGGCGTTGACCTTACGGTTGTGGGGCCCGAGGCGCCGCTGGTCGCCGGGATAGTGGACGAGTTTCGGGCGGCCGGGTTGTCGGTATTTGGCCCGACGGCCGCCGCGGCGCGGGTAGAGGGGTCCAAAATTTTCGCGAAGGAATTGATGCTGAACGCCGGCGTCCCGACGGCCGACGCGTACCCCTGCGAAACCCTCGACGACGCGAAACGTTGTATTGCTGAGCTGGGCGCGCCCGTGGTCGTGAAAGCCGACGGACTGGCCGCCGGCAAGGGCGTAACGGTCGCCGTAACGGACGATGAAGCGATAGCCGCGGCTGAAGCCGCTTTGGTAAAAGGAAAGTTCGGCGAAGCCGGAAAACGCGTATTGATAGAGGACTATCTGACCGGCGAGGAGGTTTCGATCCTGGCCGTAACCGACGGCGAGTACGTCGTCTCGATGATACCGTCGCAGGACCACAAGCGGGTTTACGACGGCGACGAAGGGCCGAATACCGGCGGTATGGGCGCGTATGCGCCGGCGCCGGTCGTGGACGACGAAGCGTTGGGGAAAATCGAGAACCAGATACTGAAGCCTACAATAAAAGCTCTCGCCGCCGCAGGGACCCCGTACTCGGGAGTATTGTACGCCGGGCTTATGTTCGACTTCGAGGGGCCGAAGGTGCTCGAGTTCAACTGCCGCTTCGGCGACCCGGAGACCCAGGCCGTTCTGCCTTTACTGCGTTCCGATTTCTACGAGTTGTGCGCTAAGACCGCCGCCGGCGACCTGCGCGGGACGGAGCTTGAGTGGAACCGCCGGGCCGCCGTTACCGTCGTTACCGTATCCGGCGGGTATCCGGGCGAGTATAAAAAGGGGTTCACGATAAAAGGGCTGGACGAGCTGGTGGACGACCCGGACATCTTCGTTTACCACGCGGGAACGAAACTTGACGGCGATAACGTGGTAACGGCCGGCGGGAGGGTCCTCGGTATAACGGCTGTCCAGGGCAACATCGCGAAAGCGGTGAAGAAAGCATACGGCGCGGTTAGAAAAATTGAATATACGGGCATTTATTACCGTAAAGACATCGCGTATAAGGCGCTCGCGAGGAACGACGAGGGGGACTTATAATGGCTCGGGTCGACGTTATAATCGGCAGCGATTCGGACTACGACGTGATGAAGGAAACCCTGGCGGTTCTGGATGAACTCGGAATCGAACGTGAGTTCAAGGTCGCGTCGGCACACAGGACGCCTGACGCGGTCCGGGAATTCGCCGAAGGGGCCGAGGACCGGGGCGTTGAGGTCATAATAGCCGGCGCCGGGATGGCGGCGCACCTCGCCGGCGTGGTTGCGGCCCACACGACGTTGCCTGTAATCGCTGTACCCCTGGCCGGCGGCGCGTTCGACGGCCTGGACGCGCTGTTGTCGTCGGTACAGATGCCGGGCGGTGTTCCCGTCGCGGTCGTCGCCGTGGGTAAAGCCGGCGCCGTAAACGCGGCGGTCCTTGCGGCCGAAATACTCGCGTTGAAATATCCCGATGTAAAGGACGCCCTTATTGAATACCGCCGGGCAAGGGCCGCAAAAGTGGCCGAGATAGACGCCGCGCTCCAGAAAAAGATATAAGACGACCCGGAGAAGAAGTGAGCGGCGTAATCGATATAGAAGAAGTAGGGGAGAAGCAGGCGGCGGAAAAAGTGGCCAAAGTATTGTTGACCGGCGCGTTGGCGATAACGCCGACGGACACGGTTTACGGCGTGGCGGCCATGGTCTACGAACTCGGAAAACCATGCCGGGAGGTCTGGCGGGAACCATACAATAAACTGGCCGCGGTAAAAGGGCGAGCCGGGCTTTTTATAATATTATTGCCCTATTGGGACGCGACTTCGGCTTTTACCGAAGACGACGTGTCCCAGGCCGCGGCTTTCGGCGAAGTGTACGGGAAGCCGGTGACGTTTCTATTCAACCCGCGGCCGCAGTTGGATGACCGCGTGGCGGGGGCGGAAGGGAAAGCCGCGCTCCGGGTCGTACCACACGGATTTATAAGCGAAGTCGTGGCCCGAGTAGGCCCGGTATTCTCGACGAGCGCCAATACGCCCGCGGGCGAAGCGCCCCGGACCCTGGCCGACGTGGAACCGGCGGTGCGAGATGCGGCCGACGTGGAAGTTTGTGGTGGACCGGCGACGGAGGAACCGTCGGCCGTGGTTGACGCGACGACGGAGCCTTTCACCGTCGTCCGTACGGCGCCGGGGTTGGAGGAAGCGCTGCGGGCGTTCGGTTCGGGTTAGCTCGTAAACGATGGACGAGAACGAGCTTGACATATTCGCTACGCTGGCGAAGCCGCGAACCGGGAAGCCGTTCGTCTTCTCCGGACCGTCGGGTGCCGGCAAGACGACGGTCTGTAGAACGCTGATGGACCGGATGGACGCGCTTGTCTTTTCGGTCTCCCATACGACCCGGCCGAAGCGCGACGGCGAAACCGAAGGCGAGGACTACTTCTTCGTGAGCGACGAAGAGTTCGAACGCCTGAGCCAGGAGGGCGCGTTCACCGAACAAGCTATTGTGCACAATCACCGATACGGGACGTCCAAGGTTTTCCTGGAGGAAAAAGTGTCCGCCGGCCTGGATGTGCTGTTGGACATAGACGTGCAAGGAGCCGAACAGATTAGCAAAGCGTACGGCGACCGGGCGGTAACGATATTCATAATAACGCCGACCTTTGACGTACTTGTAGAGCGGCTCAGGCGCCGGGGCACCGACTCGCCCGAGGCGCTGGCGATGCGTATCAAGAACGCTGAGGCGGAACTGGCTCGATACACCGAGTTCGAGTATTACCTGTTGAACGACGATTTGGATACGTGCGTTAGGGACGCGGAGGGGATTATCCGTGCGGAACGGTTGTTGGTATCCGGTATAATATAGCGGTACGTATATGAAAATAATCCTCGGTATAACCGGAAGCGCCGCGGCTTATAAAGGGGCCGAGCTGGCCCGTATGCTCGTCCGGGCGGACGCGTCGGTCCACGCGGTGATGACCCGGGCGGCGACCGGACTCCTCGGGCCGAAGCTGATGCACGCCCTGACCGGGAACGTGCCCGTAACCGACCTTTTCGACGACCCGTCGCCTTACGCTCATATCGAGCTTACCGAGGACGCGGCGGCGGTAGTCGTCGCGCCGGCGACGGCCAACATAATCGCGAAAGCGGCCGCCGGAATTGCCGACGACGCCCTTTCCACGGTCATCGCCGCCGCGTCTCGGGTACCGGTCATGTTTGCCCCGGCGATGAACGTACGGATGTACGAACACGCCGCCAACGTCCGAAATATGGTAAGCCTGGAAACGCTCGGTTACGTCGTCATACAACCCGAGGTCGGGAGCCTGGCCTGCGGCGACGAAGGGCGCGGGCGTCTGGCGCCGGTGGAGTATATATTCGAAGAGGTA
>CBDUXC010000051.1:0-9294 GCA_965371065.1 uncultured bacterium | reverse complement strand
TCAGAAAGCCGCCGATCCAGAAGCCGCCGCCGAGGTAATTGTTGGCCTCGACGATAAGTACCTTCCGACCGTTCTGGGCGAGGACTTTACCGGCCATAAGCCCGCTGGGTCCCCCGCCGACTATAACTACGTCGCACTCTATGTAATCTCGGAGGGTGTTCGAGAACTCATCGAGGATCGCGCGGGTAACCTGCTTTTCAGAAATTTTACTAAACATTCCTTGCCTCCTTGTTTCAATAAAACTGTTTATGGTGCTTTACTCTTACGAGTTCATTATAATCTTACCCCGGTGCTTGGCGTACTGGCCGTAGTCGATGTATATCTGGTTCTTGTCGAGGTAGTCCCGGGTATGGGGCGCCAGCTTCTGCACTTCGGCCAGTCGGTCCGTGGTCTTCCAGACGAACGCGTCCGAACCGGCGCCGGAGCCGTAGGAGACCATCAATATGTGGTCGCCCGGCTTCGCGACGTCCAGTATCGCCGTCAGGCCGACCGGCGACGCCCCCGAATATGTGTTGCCCAACCACGGAACCAACCACCCGGTCTCGAGCTGTTCCTTCTTGAACCCGAGCATCTTACCCACCTTCATCGGGAACTTGCCGTTGGGCTGGTGGAAGACCGCGTACGCGAAGTCGTCCGGCTTCATCCCGGATTTCTCGAGAATCGCTTTACCCGCGCCCAGGGTGTGTTTGAAGTAAGCCGGGTCGCCGGTGAACCGGCCGGCGTGCTGGGGGTAGTACTCGTGTTCCCTGCGCCAGAAGTCCGGCGTGTCGGTCATATACGAGTGGGTAAACAGGCACTCGGCGACCACGTCATCGTCGCCCATAATGAAGGCCGCGCCGCCGGCCGACGCCGAGTACTCCAGGGCGTCGCCGGGCGCGCCCTGGCTCGTGTCGGCGCCTATGGCCAAACCGTATTTAACGCTCCCGGCCTCGACCAGGTTCAGGGCGACGAACATACCCTCGGACCCGGCCTTGCAGGCGAACTCGAAGTCCGCGCAGTGGCAGTCGGGCGTCGCGCCCAGGGCCTCGGCGACGATCGTACCGGTCGGTTTGACCGCGTACGGGTGGGACTCGGAACCGACGTAGACGGCGCCGATGTCGACCGGATTTATTCCGGCGCGGGCCAGTGCGTTCTTCGCGGCCTCGACCGAAATGGTAGCCGTATCCTGGTCGCTCCCCGGGACTGATTTTTGATATAGCTGAAGCCCCCGGCGGTACGCCTCCGCGTCGGTGCCCCAGACCTTGGCTATCTCCTCGAGCTTTATACGGTAACGGGGGATATAAACGCCCCATCCGACGATTCCGACCATAGTTGCTCCTCTCAAAGTGATTTAGTATTTAACATACGGTATAAGCCGGGTCAAGGGTTTTCGCCGCCCGCGTCCTCAGGATTCGCGGCGGTCTTATTATTAGCTTGACATATATCGGTTTTTCCTTTATAGTTCGATATATGTCGTACTATCGAAATTATGACGTCGGGCGATTATCCGAAATCTTCAAAGCCCTGTCGAACTCGAACCGGTTAAGTATTTTCGTAAAAATCCTGGATTGCTGTGGGCCTTTTTCGGGCGACGACGCGTTTTATACGAAAGGAGAATGTGTCGGCAAGCTCGGCGAAGGATTGGGAATCGTCCCGTCGACCGTTTCGCACCATATCAAGGAACTTCGCCGCGCGGGACTTATCCAAATAGAAAGGCGCGGGCAAAAAGTCGAGTGCCGTATCGACCCGGCGACCTTGACGTGTTTAATCGAGTTCTTTTCCCGACAGCCGGGCGGAAGGTCGAAATGAAACGATTAACCCTTTTCCTTATTTTCTCACTCTCCGCTAACCTACTATTAATATCTATTGCGGCTTCCGCCGATAAGGCCGTTTTAGCCGGTAGTACCGGTTGTTGCCCGCCCGCGGGCGATGCCGCCGCAGAAACCGTAGTTCCCTGCGGTCCAGGAAGCGATACGCCCTCGACAACCTGTATGCCGCCGGAGAAAAAACTAATCGCTGTCGAATTCCTTTACCTTGACCTCAGCGTTTGCGGTCGCTGTCAGGGCAGCGACAGCGGTCTGGACGCGGCGGTCGCCGAAGCGCGGCCGGTGCTCGAATCCCTGGGTATCGAACTCGCCGTCGATAAAGTCCACGTACAAACCGAAGAGCAGGCACGAGCATTGCGTTTCGCGTCGTCCCCGACAATTCGGATTAATGGCGTCGATATAGCGCCGGAAATACGGGAAAGCCTTTGTGAGGACTGTGGGGATATCTGCGGCGATTCGGTGGACTGCCGGGAATGGGAATACGATGGGGAGACGTACGCCGTTCCGCCCAAGGCTATGATCCTGGACGCGATATTCAAAGCGGTCTACGCTGAACCACCTGTTGACGAACGACCGTACGAGGACGTACCCAATAACCTTAAACGCTTCTTCGGCGGTAAAAAGAACTGAGATATATATAATGGACGCGGCGATAAATAATATCCCGGTTGTGGATACTAAGTTAAAAATTTCCGACCGCCTGGGTTCATGGGGGGTCCGCTGGGGGATCGGTCGGTCCGGATACCGGGTGGGCCCCGGTCTGTACGCCGTCGGCGACCCGAAGCCCGATTCGCCGGTCCTCGTTTCGGCCAACTACAAATTGAGCTTCGACCGGCTCCGGTCCGAACTGGACGGTCTCGACGCGTGGATACTCGTGCTGGACACAAAGGGAATAAACGTCTGGTGCGCCGCCGGGAAAGGGACCTTCGGGACCGACGAACTGGTGGAAAGGGTGGAAGCGGTCGGTCTCGATAACATCGTCTCGCACCGTACGCTTATAGTACCCCAGTTGGGGGCGCCCGGCGTAGCGGCCCACGACGTTAAAAAGCGCAGCGGTTTCCGTGTGGTCTACGGCCCGGTTCGGGCCGACGACCTCCGCGAGTTCCTCGACGCCGGGATGAAAGCCGAACCGGCGATGCGCCTGGTTCGCTTCCGATTGTGGGACCGGGCGGTCCAGGTGCCTGTCGACCTGATCGGTTCGGCGAGGTACCTGCTCGGGGTCGCCGTGGCGTTCCTCCTGCTGAGCGGCCTCGGGACCGACGGCTATTCGACCGCGAGGATTCTGACAGTAGGCGTCCCGTCGGTCGTGCTCCTGCTCGGGGCGTATCTCGGCGGGGTGGTCGCCGCGCCGTTATTCCTGCCTTACTTACCGGGCCGGGCGTTCTCGGCGAAGGGGGCGTGGGTCGGTTTCGCCGCGTCTTCGGCCCTCGTTTTGTACTGGTTGGTTTACCGGGGACCGTTCGAGAGTCTTCTTACCCTGGCCGCTTGGGTTCTGATTATCCCGGCGGTGTCGAGTTTTCTGGCGATGAACTTCACCGGCTCGTCCACGTACACGTCGCTTTCGGGGGTGAAGCGGGAGATGCGCGTCGCGGTGCCGTTGCAAATAGGGGCCGCCGCAATCGGCCTCGGCCTGTGGATTACGGGGCTGTTCGTATAAGGATATAAGAAAGAAATTCTAATGTTCGAACTAAGGTATTTAACCGACGTCGTCACCCTCGATTTGGACGGCGATAAGTGTACGGGCTGCGGGATGTGCGTAGAAGTGTGCCCCCACGCCGTTTTCGCGATGAACGACGGGACCGCCGAGATCGTCGACCTGGACGCGTGTATGGAGTGCGGCGCCTGCGAGATGAACTGCCCGCCGGGCGCCATAACGGTCGAATCCGGCGTCGGCTGCGCGGCGGCCGTAATAGCCGGGGCCGCCCGCGGAACCGACCCGGAATGCGCTTGCTGCGGGATTGAAAACGAGAAAACGGATTCCTGCTGCGGTTGAGCGTCGCGAGAATCAAACGAGTAAATTAAAACCCCCTCCCATCACGGGAGGGGTTAACACACAGGAGGGGGGTTAGTTAATATTCTGCATCGTAGCCTTTGTAGGGTTTTTTTATGCTGTTCTCCATGCGGTTTTTAAAAACACGTCTATCTTACCAGAAAACAATAAAAGCCGATTCGTTAACTCGCTTTATCGAGAAATCCGGCCCTCCCGCGTCGTTTGATAGACCGTACGACGCGGCTAAATTATTTAAGCAACCGCGCCATTTTTCGGCCGCTTCCTTTTCGTCTGTAGCTATTGCAATTATTCCGCCCTGTATGCGCTTAGTCCCTAATAGCCGGGCGAAAATACTGATGTAATGTCTGATTCTACGAACCGTATCGTGGTTAGAAGGCGTTTCGTTTTTCGCTACTTTTGCGTCACCTATAAATAGGATAACCGAACCGTTCTTCCTGTTTATTCGCGCGACATCGGGTTCGCAATCCGGCATGGTTACCGGTTCTTCGTAACCCCATTTCTCCGCGATTCTATCTAAAACTGCTTGTAAGCCCTCGTGCGTTTCAGTTACGCCTATCTTCTGAAGAAAAGCAGCGATTGTTTTTAAGTCTTTTCTATCCATTCTCTCTCCTCCGAAGTTGGTATTTTATTTTAATTTTCCGCCAGGGTCAGAGGATATCACGGCGCCTTATCTTGGTTTAGAGAGTGGTTATGACAATAGGCCGTAGTTCCTTGGCGGCGGCGAGGGCGTACGCTTTCGCGTGGCTCAATTATCGAGCTTGCGGCCCACGAACTCCCGGAGCGCCGCCTGCTACGGTTCCGGGTCTTTGATAGCTTCCAGGTCGAGCGTCTTCACGAGGATATTATAACCGCGCCGGCGGTGGTACGTCAAGGGCTACGGGAACCGGCGGCGGAAGCGGGCAGTTTCGTTCCCAGTAAACTTAAAACCTCCTCCAATATCCGGAGGGGGCTAACATAATGGAGCGAGGTTAGCTTATTCTTTCTTCTAGTCGTTTTTTAGATTTCGCCCGGCTTCTACAGTCCCGTCTTTATTTATAAACCTTATTGTTTCATACGTTGCTGAAGAGGTATCTATACTACGTACCTTTATGTCTATCGAAGTGTATTTTTGTATATACACGTCCTGAGTAAAAGAAGATTGCTCGATCCACGGGTCGACTATTACGCCGGAAGCATCTACCGTACGGGCGATATTTTCTGCTTGTTCATATCCGTTTGGACTTTGACGCGCTATAGTAGTTACTGGCAACCCTTTCTCTTTACTTAGATTTACGGTTTTTATCGAATTAGGTTTTAATATTAAACCGTTATACGGCGGTCTAACTAATTCTCTGGCATTAGCGTCTTGGTTACTTACCGACTTATAACAATAATCATATAACCCGCGCAAAGCAGCAGGTATAGTTTCTCGGTTAATTTCCAGCAAATACCAAAGCCTTGGCATTTCCGGAAACGACTCATTCAACTCGCGGTTTGCTCCATTCCAAAGGAACATCATCCTATTTTCTTGGCCTACGTCTTCGCTTTGTAAACGCATCCCTGAACCGGGTCTATGGAATAAATGATATACCCTTCTTTTATCATCCTCAGTAAAACCGCCGATATGTATGCCGAAGTTTTCTCCCGGTTTAGCTGCCGATGTTAATACTTCAAACAACGCTTTCGCATATTCGCATACATCTTCCGTTCTACGTCCTACTTCGTTTACTTCCGACGTTAACGGTCCTAAATGTTCCCCGTAAATAGAGGCTACTACACGCTTATTTACCCGGAAGATTTTAACCGTTTTACCGACATCCATAATATCGTTTCCCGACGTATCTACTCGTAAACTATCGTTCGCCATATAAATAGAATTCCCGAAAGATAATGCCGTTGATAGCGTCATTTCGATACCTCGTTTAGAAGTAAGGGCGCCCCGAAGGACGCCCTATTATTATTCTACTTTACTTCTCCTCGTCGTCGATTATCTCGTATTCGGCGTCAACGACCTCATCGTCGCCCGGGGTCTCGGCGCCCGGTTCGGGGCCGGCATCGCCGGTCGGGCCGCCGGCTTCGCCGGCTCCCGGGTGCGCCTGCTGGTAGGCGGCGCCGGCCTGCTGGTAGACGCGCGTCGTCATCTCGTTGACGGCCGTCTCCAGCGCCTCGGTCGCGCTTCGGACCTCGTTTATGTCGCCCTCGTCCTTGACCTCGTTGAGCCGGGCGACCGCCGCCTCGATTTTGCCCTTCTCGTCGGCGGTTATCTTGTCGGCCATCTCCTCGAGCAGCTTCTCGGCCTGGTAGACCGCCGAGTCGGCCCGGTTGCGGAGCTCGGCCTCCTCGCGCGCCTTCTTGTCCTCTTCGGCGTGGGTCTTGGCCTCGTCCACCATCTGGTCTATCTCGGCGTCGTCCAGGCCGCTGGACGCGGTTATCGTGATGTGCTGCTCTTTGCTCGTCGCCAGGTCCTTGGCGTGGACGTTCATAATGCCGTTGGCGTCTATGTCGAAGGTAACCTCGATTTGCGGAACGCCCCGGGGCGCCGGCGGAATCCCGTCGAGATGGAAGCGGCCGATCGTCCGGTTATAACGTGCCATGTCCCGTTCGCCCTGGAGTACGTGGACCTCGACGGACGTCTGAGTGTCGTCGGCGGTCGTGAATATCTGGGACCGTTTGGTAGGTATCGTCGTGTTCCGTTCGATTAGCCTGGTGCAAACGCCGCCCAAAGTTTCGATGCCCAGGGAGAGGGGGGTAACGTCCAGGAGCAGGATGTCGGTTACTTCGCCGGTAAGTATGCCGGCCTGGATCGCGGCGCCAACACCAACCACTTCGTCCGGGTTTACGGTTTTGTTCGGTTCTTTGCCGAATAACTGTTTGACCTTACGCTGGACCGCCGGGATACGGGTGGACCCGCCGACGAGAATTACCTCGTCCAAGTCGCCGGGTTTCAGCCCGGCGTCGGCCAGGCACTTCTGGCAAGGCTCTACGACCTTCTCTATAAGGTCGTCCACAAGCTCCTCGAACTTGGAGCGGGTGAGTGTGGTTTCCAGATGCTTCGCGCCGGACGCGTCGGCGGTGATGTAGGAGAGCTTTATCGGCGTCTCCTCCAGCGTCGAAATCTCGCACTTGGCCTGTTCCGCCGCGTCCCGGAGCCGCTGAAGCGCCATCGTATCCTCGCGCAAATCAATGCCGTAGTTGGACTTGAAGTCGTCGGCGAGCCAGTCGATGACCCGCTGGTCCAGGTTGTCGCCGCCCAGGTGAGTATCGCCGTTGGTGGCCTTCACCTCGAATACGCCTTCCTCGCCCAACTCGAGTATCGAGATGTCGAAGGTGCCGCCGCCGAAGTCGAAGACCGCTATCTTCTGGTCCTCCTTCTTGTCAAGCCCGTACGCCAGTGCCGCGGCCGTCGGCTCGTTAACGATGCGTTTCACGGTTATTCCCGCGATCTTGCCGGCGTCCTTGGTCGCCTGGCGCTGGCTGTCGTTGAAGTACGCCGGTACGGTGATGACGGCCTCGTCCACCTTTTCGCCCAGGTAGTCCTCGGCGGTCTCGCGCATCTTCTGGAGCACCATCGCGCTTATCTCGGGCGGCGAATAAGTCTTGCCCATAACTTCGATACGCGCGTCGCCGTTGGGGGCTTCGACGACTTTGTACGGGACTATACGGATTTCCTCGGGAACCTCGCTGTAGCGGCGCCCCATAAACCGCTTAATCGAGTAAACCGTGTTCTCGGGATTGGTAATCGCTTGCCGTTTGGCTATGGCGCCGACCACGCGCTTACCGTCCTTCTGGAACGCGACGACCGACGGCGTGGTCCGGGAACCCTCGGCGTTGGGTATAACGACCGGCTCGGTTCCCTCCATAATCGCCACGACGGAGTTTGTCGTCCCGAGGTCAATGCCTATAACTTTGCCCATATAGTATTCTCCTCTATATATCTATGCTGTTTATTCGCTCGTTACTACTTCGGAACGCCCTCTGTTGCTCTTACTTTCGATGAACTCGGCCCAATCCGGGAAGTGGTCCCGCTGCTGCTCGTAGTTCTCGACGGCGCCGGCCCGGCTGCACATAGCGGGTATCTTTTCCGATTCGTTCAGTTCGACCAGGCATTTTATCGAGCTAACGTACGCCGACAGGTCGTTGGGGTAGTCGGTTAGGTATTCCTCGAAGCGCTCGAGAGCGCCGGCAGAGTCGCCGTCGGATATGCGGTTCGCCGCGTCTACGAACCGGGGGTCGTCGTGGTCCCGTACGGGCCGGGCGCCGGGTTCCTCGCCCGCGGCCGTCTCGACCGGTACGGGCTTACCCTCGGCCGTTCGCTTGGCGATGACGCCCTGAACGGCTGGGTGTGAAAAGTTGGTCTTAAGTACGAATACTTCGCCTTTAACCGAATCCGGTTCCGGGCGCCTTTCGGTAAAGAATACACCGTCGTTAATGGCGCGCTGGATAATGTCGCGGAAGTTGACGTTCGGCTCTTCGCGGACGAGTATGTCCGTAACGAGCTTATACCCGACGTAGTTCAGTTTATTTTCCAGGTCCAGGCACAGATCGATAACCCGGTCGAGTACGGCGCTCTCGTTGGCCGACGCCAGGTCGTCCAGCGATATGAACGTATCCGCCTGGGTGCGCAATAAATCCGACGTATTATCGCGGAATCCTACGACCGCTACCCGGCGCCCGTTCTGCTGGACGCGTTTGACTATCTCGATAAAATCGCTGTCGCCGGTAACTATTACAAAAGTGTTAATGTTCTGGTTCGAGAAAATCAACTGGGCGATGTCCCAAGCGATGTATATGTCGGCGTTGTTCTGAAGGATGCTGCACCTTCGCCCGGTTCCCAGGTCGGTCTTGTCGACCTGCTTTGAGGTGATGTTTATCGTTTCGACCCTCGACTTGGAAAGTTTAGCCAGACCGTCTACAAAATTGCTCCAGGGAGCGTAAGCCCTTTCAAGGATAATCTTTCCATACTCACTTACTTTTTCCCGAATGCCGTTGATCATGAGTTCGGGTTTTAAGACTATTCCATAGAGCCGTTCCAGCGTAATGTGAAGGTACTCGTAATCGATAAATACACCTATATTCCGTTCGTTGTTTAACTCCATCGTCCCTCCGTAGGATAATCCATTCTAAAAACTAATTAGAATGTAAGGTTAATAGATTAACGATAATTGCGAAAAGTAAAATACTAAATAAAATTAAACCCCTGTTAAATTTGAGAACTTCGCGGCACAGAGCCGACCAGAGCCCCTGTAACAGCCGCTCCGGCTTTAATCGGGAAGCTTGATTTCGATTTTTTTTACGTTGGCCTCCTTAGCTTTGGGTATGCGGACCTCAAGTACGCCGTTCTCGAAATTAGCTTCGATACCCTCGGCTTTAACGCGCGACGGAAGCTCCACCGAACGATAAAAGCTACCGTAAACGCGCTCGATCCGATGGTAGTTTTCTTCTTCCACGTCCCGCGACATCTTCTTCTCGCCCTTGAGCGCCAGGATGTTGTCGGTAATC
>CBDUXC010000050.1:0-9383 GCA_965371065.1 uncultured bacterium | reverse complement strand
GGTACACGACTAACGCCCGGCGCCAGGTATCTACCTCCCGGCCGATGACCCGGGCGTACACAAGTTCGCTTTCGGCCGGTCCGGCGACGTGGTGATAGGACCGCAGCAAATCGTTTTCCCGCTTGAGCCCGTCGGCGCGGCCGAGAGCCATGTTCTCGCGAGCGAGCTTTTCCTCCAACCCGGCACGTTCGGCCTCGCCTTTTCTCATTTCGTCGGCCCAATAGAGCAAGCGGCCGACCGGCGCCGTCGCTATCATCAATGACGCGCGGACCTCGGCCCGGCCGGTTACATCGATGTATATAAAACCGACCGAGACGACCGCGAGACCGACTACCGCCCAGAACCTCAGATTTTTAATTACCGCGAGCATTTATCCGAAACGGCGGCACGTTTCCTACCTTGTTTACGCCGCCACGCGAGCCACCGTAGGTACTGGCGCCGGAAGTCCCGTACGGCGGCGCGGGTTACGCTCCCGGTACCGGACGCAACCGAGCGCCCCACGCCGACGGCCCAGTAGTTAAACGACTTCATTCGCCAGCCGCTTCTTCCTCTATATCCGGTCCGGTTATTACGACGACGGGATTCACCAAATACTTGTTCGCCACATCTAGTACATCGTCCGCCGTCAAAGCTTCTATCCTCTCGGCGTAGTGCCAGCGGTCGTCGTAACCGAGGCCGAAGAGCTCATCCCGGGCCGAAGTCACCGCGATGTCGCCGTTGGTCTGGCGGTAATATACCGCATCCACCGAGACGCAAACCTCCTTCGCCCGCTCCAGCTCCTCCTCAGGAACCGGCTCTTTTTTAATCCTCTTTATCTCTTCGTTAATAATAGCGAGTACTTTATCGCGGTTCTTCGGCTCGCAAGCCGAGTATATGCCGAAGAAACCCGGGTCCATCGCCCGCGCCACGTACGCGTGAACGACGTAAACCAGCCCTGCTCCCCTCAACCGAGCGTGCAAGCGCCCGCCGGGTAAGTATATACCGCTGAGAATGCTGTCTATCAGGTCCAACGCGTACCGGTCCTCGTCGTACACCGGACCGTAAAAACCGATGTAAATAACCGATTGTTCTTTATCAGTGGCGTACTCGACCGTTTCGGCGGAGGGCGCAGGGTCCACAGCCGGCGCCGGCACGGCGGCCCCGCCCGGCTTCCAACCCGAGAACTCCTTGATGAGCTTCCTCGTAACGTACGCTTCGTCAATATCCCCGACGACCGAGACGATAACGTTCTCTGGAACGACGACCGTATCGTAGTAATCTACGACATCGTCCCTGGCCAGATTCTCGAGGGACTCGGGCGTACCGCCTACCAGTTTCCCATACGGATGCGACGGATAGAGGTGGGACCTCAACACCTTCACGGCTTCGACTTCCCAATCGTCGTCCTCGCTGATAACGAAGCTCCTGTACCGGTCCCTCAACTTCTCGAACTCGTCTTCCGGGAACTTCGAGTTACGCAGGCAGTCCAGCACGACATCCAGCCCCGCGTCGAAGTCGCCGGCCAGCATCTCGGCGCCGAGCGATATATAGTCCCGCGACGCGTTGGAGAATATACCGGCGCCCATGTTCTCCATATCCTCGGCTATCTCCCGGGCGTCCCGCTTCTTCGTCCCTTTCAACAGCATCCCGGCGGCGACGTCGGCAAGGCCCTCCTTGCCGGCCGGCACAACGCGCCCGCCGCCCTTCACGATAATGCTAACGGAAACTGCTTCGACAGCCGGGTTCTCCTTGACAAGCAGCTTAAGGCCGTTGTCCAGACGCGTCCGGCGCATCGGCCGGTCGGCGACGCCCACGCCGGTCTCGGCCAACGTCACTAGCGTGCCTTCCGGCGCTACAATAGCCGTCGTCATATTGTCTTCGGTAAGGTACTTTTTCGCGACATTACGGACGTCGTCGGCCGTTACCGACCGGATTCCGTCCAGGTACACGTCGGCGAACTCGGCGTTACCGGTCTCCAGCTCGAACGAGCCCAGGATGTCGGCCTGGTCCTCGACGGTCTGCTTACCGAGGACGTTGGACGCTTCGAGCTGCTTCTTCGCCCGTTCCAGCTCGTCGTCGGACACCTTCTTCTCGCGGAGGGAAAAGAGCTCTTCGATTATCGCTTCCCGCGCGGCCGTAAGGTTCGACGGTTTGCATTCGACGTACACGACGAAGTAACCGGCGTACGTCCTGGGCGTAGCGCTGTACGCGCTTATTCCCGTAACCAAACCCAGTTCGTCCCGGATTTTCCGCTTCAGCCGCGCCGAAAGCCCTTCGCCGAGAACGGTCGCGAGTACGTCCAGAGCGTACGCGTCCGCGGTCCCGACGTACGTCGTACGGAAACCGACGCGCATATACGTGGCCTCGACGTCCATCTCGTTTACAATCTCCCGCGCGCCAAGCTGCGGCGGCTCCTCGGGAAGTGAAATCGCCGGCGGAGTCCCCCGCGGTTCGGACCCGAAAGTCTCCCCTATTTTTACCAGTATATCAACCGCGCTTATGTCGCCGACCACGACGACCACGATCCGCTCGGGAATATAGAGCGCGTGGTAATAATCTATTAGCTCCTCGCGGGAAATCCCCTTAAACAAACCTTCGTAGCCTATGGTCGGGTAGCGAACCGGATGCTCCAGGTACATCGTCGCGAAAAACGCTTTCTGGAGCACTCGGGTAGGCTCGTCCCGGCCCATCCTCATTTCGTTCAGGATGATATCCCGCTGGGTGTCGAACTCGGGCTGGGGCATAAGCGCACGGCAGACGCCCCGATACATAAGCTCAAGGGCTTCCGCCGCGTATTCGCTCCGCACTTGCGTGTGGTAGCAAGTGTGGTCTTTCCACGTGTACGCGTTTGTGATACCGCCCATTCGCTCCCTGGCTTCCTCGATTTCCTCCTTGGTCATCACGTCGGTGCTCTCGAACAGCATATGCTCGAGGAAGTGGGACGTTCCGGCGCCCAGGTATTCGCCCTCGTAAATAGAGCCGGCCCGGACGTAAACGCGGATCGCTACGACCGGCTTCGTATGGTCTTCTTTTACTATCGCCGTAAGCCCGTTGTCGAAGACGCGCCGGACGATATCGCTCGCGCCCGCTTGCGTACATAGGAACGCTAAAGCGAACGCCGTGAGCCCGGCGGCTAAAAAATACTTCCGCATAACAGTGTTCCTCCCGTTCTCACCGTTTAGTACTTCTTACTTATCTTCAGGGGGTACTCGATGGTCCCGATCCACGTGTCGATATAGACCGTCCCGGTCATCGTGTACGTAACGTCGCCGGACTTCGTAACCGCGCCCAGTAGCCCGGCGCCCAGGTTTTTTAACGGGGCTTTGACGGCGACCGGCGTTACCTTCCGCGTTCCGGGTTGGATTTTGACCTGCTTCTTGTGGCTCCCGTCGGCGAGCTTCGTCTTGTCGCTGTACAGGGTGAAGTCGATACGGTCGAGTATAACCTGGTCGTCGTTGGGGTTTTCGATACCGACATAAGCCGTGAGCGTAATGTCGGTTAAAGATATGTCCTTGACTTCGACGTTTTCCAGGTCGAACTTACAGTCCTTTATCGCCTTACGCTGTTCGATCATCTTGCAGCCGCACGAGGTGATTAAAACGACGGCCAAAGCCGTTTTCACGAAAACGTTAATGATTTTCCGGTTCATACTACCTCCGCCGTTAAAAAACCGTTCCTCCGTACGCGTTAATATACGATAACGGGCGATTTAATCAAGTTTAACCGGACGCTCTTTAACTAACCGAGCAGCGCTTCGGCCAGCGCCCGGGCCGCCTCCTTTACCGGGATATGGCGTCCGGTCCGCAGGTCCGGGTCCGCGACCTGGTCCGGCGAGAAGACGCCCACGCCCACGCACGCCGGACACCCCTCGGCGCACTCGCACGACGCGATGAGGTCCCGGCAGTCGTACAAGACCTGCTCGATACGGTTGTACGCCGACTCGGCGTAGCCCAACCCGTGGGGGAACTTGTCGTAAACGAAGACCGTCGGCGCGCCCAGGTTGCTCGAGTCCACCACCCCGCCGACGTCCCGCGGGTCGCACATCGCCAGAAGCGGTATGACCGCAAGCATCGAGTTGCGATACCCGAGGAGCCCGTCGAAGGGATTGTACCCCTCGGCGCGGACCCGGGCCACGGCGTCGGGCGACGGCGCCAGGTAGAGCGCAACGGTCTCAAGTTCGACCGTCGGCATATCCAGGGCCGCCCAACCGATGCTGTCGAGCTGATAGAATTTGATTTTCTTGAAACCGACCGTCGCCCAGGTAACCCGGACGTCGGCCAGGCCGCAGACGCAGGTCCCCAGGTCGTTGCGTTCGATTTCGTCCTCGAGGAGTATCGTCGCTTCGACCATCGCCTGGGTGTAATAGTCCACGCCCCTCTGTTCCAAATAAGCAACCTTCTGGTCCAGGTCGAGCTCTCGGACGAAGTAGGTCTCGCCGCCCTGTAGGTATATCGCTTCCGGGTATAGCTGCTCCAACGCGCTCTCGTAGTCCAGGGTCCCGATAACCTCGTCGTCCCGCTTAGCGTCTACTATAGTAACGGTATTATCGGCCCCGGACCTCAGGCTCATCTTTATAGCCGGGTACTCGGTGGAGACCCAGAAGTACTTATCGTCTTTCTTGTTGAGGTCGCCGGCGTCGGCCAGGATGTCGGCGATTCCGTAGGCCCGAGGCCCGAAGTCGCCGAGTTCGTCGGTCGAAAGGGGCAGCTCCATCGCAGCGCAGCGTACGTGGCCGGCGGCGATGTATGGGTTGTCCGGATCTATAATCGCGGCTTCCGGCGTATTGCCGAAGATGTACTCCGGGTGCCGACAGAGGTACTGGTCGACCGGGTCGTCGTACGCGACCAGCACCGCCAGAGACGCGTCGGCCCGGCGCCCGGCCCGGCCCGATTGCTGGAGTACCGACGCGATGGAACCGGGAAACCCGACCAGTATCGCCGCGTCCAGGCCGCCGATGTCTATGCCCAGCTCGAGAGCGTTCGTGGACGTAACGCCCATCAGCTCGCCGGCGAACAGTTTCTTTTCTATGGCCCGCCGTTCCTCGGGCAGGTAACCGCCGCGGTAAGGGCTGAGCAGCTTACCGAGCCGGGGTCCAAGCTCCTCCACGGCGTAACGGTATATCAGTTCGGCGACGACACGGGACCTGGCGAAGGTTATGGTCTGTACGCCGTCGCGGACCAGTTCGACCATCACCGAAGTCGCTTCCACGTTTGCGCTGCGGCGCCGTCCCAGTTCGCGGTCCACGAACGGCGGGTTGAGCAGTACGAAGTACCGTTCGCCTCTCGGCGAACCGCTCTCGTCAATAACAGTAACGGGCGCGCCGATTAATCGTTCGGCGTGGTCGCCGGGGTTCGCTATAGTCGCCGAAGCCATAAGGTATTGAGGGGCGGCACCGTAGTGGGCCAGGACGCGTTCCAGGCGCCTGAGCACGTTCGCGACGTTACTCCCGAAGATGCCCCGGTACGCGTGTAGTTCGTCGATTACCACGTACTTCAACCCGGTCAGGAACCGGGCCCAGCCGGCATGGTGGGGAAGTATCCCGGCATGAAGCATATCCGGGTTGGTTATAACGGCGTTGGCTTCGCCGCGTATCTTACGTCGAAGGTGTACCGGCGTATCGCCGTCGTAAACGCCGGGGTGCACCCGGCGACCCAGCGGCGGCGAAAGCTCCAATAACCGGTTCAGGTTGCGGAGCTGGTCCTGGCTCAGCGCTTTGGTGGGATACAAGAAAAGGGCCGACGCGCCGTCGTCGCCGAGCATCGCCTCGAGAACCGGCGCCAGGAATCCTATCGTTTTGCCGCTGGCCGTCGGCGTTACCTGAAGCACGTTCAACCCGTCGCGGGCGCACGAAATTGCGTCGGCCTGGTGGCTGAACAGCCGGGTCACGCCTGTATGGGCCAGGGCCGACGCTACCGGCTCGGGCAAAGGCGTGTCCAGCTCGCCGTAAACGGCCGCGCGTCCCTCGACGTGCTCGACGTGGGCGACAGCATCGGCCCGGGAAGTCATCAGCTCGTCTATAAAACGCTCAATAGACATATATTACCGGGCGAGTAGAAGTTCCTCCAGCGGGCAGCCTTCGCATTTCGGTTTCGGTTTACAGTGAAGATGCCCGCATTTGACGAGCAGGGCGTGGAACTTGTTGAACATATCGGTATCCGGTCTCAGGTTATCCTCGAAAACGGTTTTTATTTCGTCGTAACCGGCTTCTTCGGGCACCAATCCGTGGCGGTTGAGTATTCGGTGGGTGTACGCGTCTACGACGAAAGTTGGGACGCCGACGGCGTAGAGCAGGATGCTGTCCGCCGTCTCCGGCCCTACGCCGTTCACGGATAGTAACTTACCACGCGCTTCTGCAACCGGTATATCGGCCAGGGTTTCGACCCGGCCGCCGCACTCGGCCCACAGAAACTCCACCAGTGACTTCAAGCGCCGCGCTTTAACGTTGTAGTAACCGGCCGGAACGATATAACCCGCCAGCTCTTCGACCGTTACGCTTCGTAAGGCTTTCGCCGAAAGCAGGTCGGCGTCCTTAAGTCGCTTAATCGCCTTCTCGACGTTACACCAGGTCGTGTTCTGGGTAAGGACCGCGCCGACGGCGACCTCGAAGGGCGTGTCGCCCGGCCACCACCCCGGGTCGCCGAACGCCGCTTCGAGTCGGCGGTATATATCGGTTAAACGTTCTTTCGTCTGACTGCCGTACAAGGACTTAAACACGTTTATTCAAAGGTCCCGTCGTAAAACGACTTAAAACGGCGCCGTTCGTATCGGGGCGCGACCGCAAACAGAAAAACTATCCCGACGATACCTACGGCTATGGCGGCCAGCGAACCCGCCAACCCGAGTGAACGTCCCGCCACCGCCGGTGCTACCGGCGACGTTACTATCGCGTAACCGTGGACCAAAACCGGGGCCGCCAAAGCCGGCAGCGCGAACCACCGGCCGGTCCCCCGTTTGAACGGTAGGAGTAAAGCCGAGAGTAGAAGTAACGTCGCTTCGCCTACCGTATAGACCCGCCAAAAGAACGGCGCCGCCGCCCACGGATATCCGAAAGCGCCCTTGATGTCGGCGATGACGTAAACCGACCAGGCGAAAAGTACGACCGCCAGGATAAGGGTCCCCCGTATAACGTTCTTTTCGTTTTTCTTCATAGCGCCGAAGGGAAATTAAATATACTCAACCCGCGTTGAGCAATCAAGGTAAAACAGCATCGAAGGCGCATGAGAATGTATGCGTAACTATGTGGAACGGCGGCGATCTACTGATGCGTTCGGTGGTCGACGAACCGAGTATCCGCGTCCGCGCCGCGTCGTTCGGGCGGGTAAAAGCTTTATTCGAATTAATAGCTCCTACGCCGGGCCTTCAATCGAGCGCATCGGCTAAAAAATAACTACCGGCGCTTAACGCGTACCGGACGGACGGCAGACGGTCGATACACTTTAATCGCTGTACCGCGAGAGCACGTTGAACAGGTAGAACTCGAGCAAACGCACAAAGCCGAAAACCAGGACGTACCAGCCCACCATAAGGTCTATGTAAAGAGAAAAGGTCAGAAACGCCGAAACGAACATCAGGTTAAGGAAAAGGTAAATACCGACTTTGGTCCAATTACGGTCTGTGAACGCGTCCATCGCGATTATGGCATTAAAAGCGACGACGAAAAGTAGAACATATAGGAAGAAGTGAATCGGGTCCGTCGCCACAAGTACCAGCGACGCAACGACGGCGACCCCTATCAAGAGTATTATCCACCATCGGCGCGCCACTACTGAAACTATCCCTTCCAGGATAACCAATATAACGACCGCAAGGGCGAAAAGCCCGGGCGTCAACCCCATTATCAGGATGGCCGCGCCCAGCGCTATCGTAATAAACGCCTCGGCCAGAACGAACCATACGTACGACCTTACACCGGTCTTGTACATAGTTTCCCTTTCCTGAACCGGACGAACCCGCGGAACTTACGGACGATTTCTTTAACCCCCGCGATGCGTCCGTATAAGGACGCGGATTATAGACCCGCTTAATATGAGTGTCAAACCAAAAACGGCGTCGTCCGTTCGCCGCCGCGAAGACAAGATGTTGATTTGACTTGACCGATTAAGTATATTATAGTAAGAATACGCTCAACAAAGACGGAACAGATAAAGTGGTTTTCTCGGTTTACTAGGAAGGAGAAAGAATGAGGAGTATTTGCGTATTTTTAATCACCGCGGCGTTGTTATCGGCTTTCGCCGCATCGGCACGGGTCCAACAGGGACCGCCGACTTTAGTGGTCATTAACGCCGAAACGACGGAAGAGATGTGGACGGCCGTCGATAAACTGGCGGAAGACGGTTATAAAACCCGCGTTATCTTCCCGCCGAATTTCCTGTTCGTCGACCCGAACGATAACGAACCACAAACGTTATCGGCGAGAGACTATGTCGTCGGTGTTCATACCGAACGGATAGCCGATACAATGTTGTACAACCAGTACCCCAAAGGAGAAACGGCTGTCGGCGCGTTCAACCACGTGTACTTCGACGACGCGGCGCCGAAAGGCGAACCGCCGCCCAACGTACACAATGACTCGGTATTCTTCGTACCTGAAGACGTCAAAGAAAGCGTAAATAACAGCGGACGGGCCGAAAGCCCACCCTACGGCGGCGTGGCGTCCGATACAAGCGAGTATATGATGGGCAACGTCTCGGCTCAGATAATCTTCCCGGAAAGTACCGGCGGCGGCGAGAACTGGACCCAGGCGAGGAAAAATACGTGCATCAACGAAGTAACGGGAGCCCTTAACTGGTGGACGGTTACGTACCCGGAAGCCGACCTGACTTTCGTACTCCACGACGATACGGCCAGCACTACTTACGAACCTATAAACACAAGTATAGGCCAGCACGGGAACTGGATAAGCGATTGCCTCGACGACCTGGGTTACTCCGGCGGCAGCCACTGGAACCAGTGCTACGACATGGCCAACGACAACCGCGACAACGACGGTACCGATTGGACCTATCTGATATTTATCGTGGACAGCTATAACGACTCCGACGGGATGTTCCCCGGCGGTTACTTCGCATACGCGTACCTCGGCGGACCGTACGAGGTTATGACCTACGACAACGACTACTGGGGCATCGGCAACATGGATGTCGTATGCGCCCACGAAACAGGGCACGTATTCTATCCCCTGGATGAGTACCCGGGGTCGCCGTGGACACCGTACTCCGGATACCTTAACGTTTACAACGGCAACTGGCAAGGTAGTACGCCGTGCATTATGAACAGTTCTTCGCTCCAGTTCCAGGCCTGGAACAACCACGATAACTGCGAATATACCGACGAGATGGCCGGCTGGGAGGATACCGACGCCGACGGCCTGCAGGACATCCTGGACGTAGAACCCGAAACCAGGC